>JAAXZP010000230.1 GCA_012719815.1 Christensenellaceae bacterium | reverse complement strand
TGGGGTATACAGTCCTGTGTCAATTTTGCACCCCCCGCCGCCTACTCAACAGTTGCTCTCAGCTTCTCGTACAGCGCCTTCTGTTCCGAAGTCAGGTATACGGGGTTAATCAGGCGCAGCTTGAGGTACAGGTCGCCGCGAGTACCGTCCCGGCTGGGATAGCCCTTGCCCGCGATGCGCACCTTGCTGCCCGTCTGTACGCCCGCGGGGATGTTGACCGCGATGCGCCCGTCCAGCGTATCCACCGTCTTTTTCGCGCCCAGCGCCGCATCCCACGGGTACAAATCCAGCGGCAGCACCAGCTGCCCGTCCTCGAAAGCAAACCTGCCGCCCTTCAGTCTCACCGTTAGCCGAAGGTCGCCCGCCTGGCCGCCGCCTATGCCGGGGTGGCCCTGCCCTTTCAGCCGTATGGTCTCACCGTCCCTCACGCCCTTAGGTACTTTGAAATGGATGGTGCGCGTGCCCGTCTCCGTCTGGAGCGTAATGCGCTTTTCAGTGCCCGCCGCGCCTTCCTCCGGCGTTATTTCAATCTCAGTCTCTATATCCTGGCCGCTGCGACCGCGCGATGCGCGCCCGGCTGCCCTGCCGAACAGGTCGGAGAGGTCGTCGTCCTGAAATATGCGCGTCGTGGTGCGCCCGGTCCGCGCCCCGCCGAACAGCGACGATAAGTCAAACGCGTCCGAGAAAAACATGTTGAAGAAGTCGCTGTGGTTGCCGTTGCCCGCGGTGGAGAAATGCACGTTCCATCCGAACTGCGACGGATCGAAATCCATGCCGTGCGCGTACTGCGCCTGGCTGCCGAACATATCGTATTTCCTGCGCTTCTCGTCGTCGCTCAGCACCTCGTACGCCTCGCTGATGTCCTTGAACTTCTCCTCCGAGGCCTTGTCGCCCTTGTTGGCGTCGGGATGGTACTGTTTCGCGAGCTTGCGGTACGCCTTCTTGATCTCTTCCTTGGACGCCGTCTTGTCTACGCCGAGTATCGCATAGTAGTCCTTATACTGCATGCTGCCATATCCCTCCTTTCCCTACCCCGGCCCGATACGCCCGGCCGGGAACCCATTTCTGTACGCGGATATGACTTTGACCTTCTTTGACCTATGGATAATATAATACTTTCATATTAAAAAATCAATAGGTTTTGTGGCTTTATTCGAAATTATTTCTTGCAAAAGTATTATTATTCCACGCCGGCTTGTCTCGTGTAACAGCGTATCCGCGGCAGACGGAAGCCGAAAAGGCAAAGCAAAAAGCCCGCCAAACGGCAGGCTTGTCAGCTAACTTCAGGGGAAAGTCTTAATACGCCGCCCCGTATGTTAAATGAACTGGTTCATATAGCGCTTGGCAAGTCGAGATGCGGGAAAGTTTCCCGCACTTCTGGCTGACTTTTGATGCGCCCTTACATTCTGTCCAGCGCGACCATCTCCACCAGGTGCTTGTAGCTCATGTTGTGTCCTATCTTGCACCAGGTGTTCGCGAAGTCCACCAGATAATCGCGGTTGCGGCCCGGGTCGCTGAAATAAATCTTGCCGTCCGATATCTTGCAGGCCACGATGGCGTGCGCTCCGCTGCCTTTTTTGAAGTACAGTATCACGCCCTCGGGATGCAGGGCCAAAGCTTCCCTGACAGCCGCTTCAAAGTTGGCGGACGGGCTCTTGATGCGCGTCTTATGCCCGTCGAAGGACGCCAGATATGGTGAACCCGCGGGCAGCGCGCAGACCGCCTTCACGCCGAAGGTCCTTTGGAGGTTGGTCATGTTCATCGGGGTTTGGTTGCCGTTGGATCTGTAGATGTCCGGCGGCGTACACGGTATGCCCATGTTGTTGATCGTGATGGCATAGGCGGTGATCACGCAGGCACTCTTGCGTACCGAGGAGGAAAAGCCCCAGCGCGGGTCCCCCTGATAGTATACCGTGTACCCCGGCACGTGGACACTCCCGGCCTCGGAATGCAGCGTATCCAGTTTTACCGGCCCCACGTGCTTAAAAGCGCACACTTTGTAATAATAGGTGGTGTCCCTATCCAGGTTGGAATCGGTATAGCTGAGTACGTCGCTCCCGACGCTGGCTATTAGCGTGTACCCCCCCGATGGCGATATCGACCGGTAGATCTCATATCCCGCAGCGCTTTCCACCGCATTCCAGGAAATGGTGACCACATCGCATCCGGCGGGTACCACTCTGGAAAGCGACGGCTGTATGTCCGGGAAGCCGTCCCGGCCGTCCCATCCGATATCGAGTTTGAGTATATGAAGGCGAATGAGTATATAATCCGTGATGCTGAGTTTCCCGTCGCCGTTTAAGTCGAGCAGCGCCTTGTCCGCATCAGACATACTGCCAAGCCCCAGCAGGGTGACGCGCGCGCGCGTATATTCGTAGATGCCCAGCCTGCCGTCGCCGTCCAGGTCGCCCAACACTCTGAGGGTCAGCTTGTCTCTCTCCTCGCCATCCACAACCAGGCTCACCGTCATGCCGGTTTTCACCAGACCGCGGGTTTCCTCATCGTCGTTCTCGTCATCAATGCGGAGCAGGCTTGCGTCCAGGTTCAGGTTGGATACCATCTCACTGACGGTTGTATCCACCCGCGGGCCCAGCAGATATCCACGGCTGCGGTCCACCCGATAACAGGAAGTGGCGCTGATCTCCCGCGGCACCACCTTCACCGTGCAGGAATCCGACACGCCGAGCCCCGCATACACCGTGATAACAGCCTCGCCGGGCGACTTTGCCGTCACGACGCCGTCGCCGCTGACTTTCGCCACAGCTTCATTGCTGCTTGCCCAGTTCAGCGTTACCGTACCCTTGTTCACAGCAGCGCGAAGCTTCAGTTTATCCGACACCGTGAGCGTTACGGCGTGCCTGTCCAGCGTCACTGTAAACAGAGACCTCACGGTAACCTCGCAGACGCCGGCAAACGCACCCGCAGTAAAGCTGATCTGCGCCGTGCCTTCACCCACGGCGGTCACCAGCCCGTCCTCGTCCACAGTCGCCACATTCTCATCGCTGGTCGCCCAGGTAATAAGCGGGCAACCCGCGCCCTCCGGCGTTACCGTCACCGACAGCAGCTGCGTATCCCCCACCAGCAATTCCAGTTCGGTCAGGTCCAGCGCGACGTCGGCGGCTTCCGGCAAGTCTTTCCCTCCCTCGCTGCCTTCATAGCCATCCGCGTACGCTACGGGAACATCCCACAGCCAGATGCCGCCAGTCAGGCCGATGACAAGCAGCATGAGCAATACAGCCACGGAAATTCTTTTGAAAACACCGCTGCGCTTATTCATCCTGAATTCAACGTATCTCCTCAGCATTAGTTCACCATATTAGTTTTGTGCTTGCCGGAAAAACAATATTGACAAGATCGTAATCGTTTTGTCACATTATACCTTGCTCCGGTGGGTTTTTCAAGAAAATAATGCTATTTTGTTTATCTACTGGCTCGATGCAGATAAAGCAGAGTTCTTCATCCCGTTCCGCAGAAATAAAAAAAGCCGCGCGTTGCCGCACGGCCGGATTCGCAAACTTTATTAATTGAATGCGCGGCACCCGTGGCTGAGCATCTGATCGTACCAGCCTTCGATGCGGGATATTACGATGCGCCCGTAGTCGGACGAGGCGTGCACGTGGTAGTTGTTGCCGAGGTAGATGCCGGTATGCCCGATGCGGTCGCCGTCGTTCGGTTTGTCAGAGAAGTAGAACATCAGGTCTCCCGGCTCAAGTTTGTTCCGGTGGACATACGGCCAGGCGCTCCATCTGCTGTATGTATCCGCCGTGGCGCGCCACAGCTTGCCGCCCGAATAACCGCCCGTATTTTTCAGGCAATAGTAGACAAATCCGGAGCAGTCAAACGAATTCGGCCCCTCGTCGCCCCACACATCTTGCCCAGCTGCGCCAGCGCCAGCTCCAGAAACTTGCGTATCCGCGCGTCGGGTATCCTGGACACGTCCGGCGGGCCGTTGATGATCGCGTCGATGCCGGCGATGTGGACCCGTATGGCCACATAGTCGCCGATGGTGACCTGCCCGTCCTCGTTGGCGTCGGCCGCCTGCAGAGCGCTGCCCTCAAGCGCCTTCAGCTCCAGCAGGTGCAGGCGCACACTCGTATAGTCGGATACGGTGATAGAACCGTCGCCGTTGACGTCGCCCGACACCACAACAGCGGCGTTATCATACACCGTGCCGCCGAGGGTGAGGCTTACTGTCATGCCCGTGGAGACCGTACCGTTTTCGCATATGATGCCGCCTTCATCATAGACCGTGATGTCCGATATGCTGTTGACAAGGCCCTGCGCCAGCTCTTGCACCGTCGTGTTCTCAGCCACGCCGGAGATGGTGCCGCCGCTGACCGTGTAAATATCCGAGCCGAGCCTGGTGGCCTTGACCACCACGTTGCAGGCAGCCTGCACCCGGCCGTCCTGCGCGGATGCGACCACGCGCGTGGTGCCGGGGGAAACCGCCCGGACCACGCCGTCCTTTACCGTGAGCACCGTCGTGTCTTCCGAAATCCAGACCACCGTTCTGTCGTCGGCATCAGCGGGGCCGGCCGTGGCGGTAAATGTCAGCGTGCCGCCGGGAACCAGTTCAGCCGCCTTCGCGCTGAGCGTCAATTCCGTGACCGGTATGCGCTGCGTCCCCCTGATGACGACGCAATCCGCAAGGCTGTCCAGCAACCGGTCGTCCGGGCTGCCCTCCGAGAGGTCCAGCCAGTTGCCGTCCACGTTCAGTTCGGTCACTCCGGTGAGGTATTCGATACCTTTAATCCCGTAAATGTTTTGATGGGAGAGGTCAAGCGCACCGGAAACGCGCCCCAGTTCTTCAATAGTAAGAACGCCGTCGCCGTCCACGTCGATACCTGCGTCTACGCGCAGCAGCGCCGCAAGCAGGCTGTCGTCCATCTCGGCTGTGGTATCCGCCAGCGCCGACGGCACGCCGAGCGCACTGACCAGAACAAGGCACGCCAACACCGCATACCGGAATTTTTTCCGCATGTCCCCGCTCCTATGGTTATACCAATATTGCAATGCCTGACCGCCCCAGAATCCCAGCCCGCAATGCAGGATCAGGATAAAATCCAAAGCCCCAGCAGGTATAGCCTCAAAAGCGTGTAGTCAGCGATGTTGATCGCGCCGTCTTCGTTGATATCCGCCATTTGAACGCCGTAGCTGTCCAGCGTGATAAGGTGCAGTATGTGCAGGCGAATCAGCGTATAATCAGCAGTGGTGACCCTGCCGTCCCCGTCCACGTCGCCCTTCGTCACGCGAACGGTTAAGCGGTCCAGAAGATTCCCGCTGCCGTCCGTCAGCGTCACCGTCGAGCCATTCTCCATCAGGGCGCTGCCGGAAATCACCGCGCCTGACGCGTTCCGAATGGTCACCGTGCCGCCGGATGGCTTAAAGCTGTTTACCAGCGCGCTGCACGGCGTCTTGGGCGTGACGTATATCTCGCCGCGGCGGCGGATGAACATGGTGGATATCAGGGTATCCGCGTCCACCTGCACGTAGTTCCTATGGATGTACGCGGCTTTGCCGCCGTAGTTGAACATATACCAATCGGACGCAATATCCGCCTCCATCAGCTCCAGACGCGCGCCGGCCGGCAGCGTGCCCAGCAGCGAGTAGCCGGTGGACGGCCCGCTGCGCACATTGACCGCAGTCGTCACGTTCACGACTGTCCCGTTGGTGTAGTCTGTGAACGATCCTGGCGCCGTCAGCGGGGGCACAGAACCGTACAGCGGTTCCAGCGTCGTACCCGGGTAATAAAACGCAAGTATATTGTCGTAGGTGTGGCCATCCTTAGCGCGCTGCTCCGCGCCGCGCTGCGAAAGCCCGCAGGCGTGGCCGTAGCGGCGCTGCGAAAGGTTGAAGCCCACCAGCGTGCTTCCGTCGTACACCGGGTCCACCACCAGCACGCCAAGGCTGGTGGATTGGAAAGCCTTCCAGGTTTTATCCCCGTCCGAACCGTTCAGGTGGCGCAAATAGATGTCGACACCGTTCACTTCAATGCGGGTGCCCGCCGCGGCCGGTACGGCATCCGCCGTAGCGGCCTGCTGTGCGGCAGCCTGGGCATCCGCTTCAGGCGGCTCTGCAGCCGCGGCCGGCTCCTGGCTGGCAGCCGTATCTACGCTCGCAGATGCTTCTTCGCCGCTTACCTTGGCTTCATCAGCAGTTGTATCTTCGCTGGCTTTCTTGGCTTCGCCGGCAGGTGTTTCTTCGCCGGCAGGTTCTTCGCTGGCAACCGGCTGCTCGCTGGCAGCCGGGGTTCCCTCAGCAACAGGCTCTCCCGCAGCAGCCTTTTCAGCGCTGGCGGAAGCCGCCCCGACCGGGAATATCGTCACGATGAAGCTGCCCGTCGCGTACACCTTGTCGATGCATTTATTTTCCATTTTGGTGCCGGGCGGCATGCGGCTGTGGTCCTGATCGGACTTTCCGTTGGTACTCGCGGGGGATTCATGCGTGTGCGTTGCCAGGCTGGTGACGCCGGACAGCTCGAACTGGTTGATATTGGTCACGCCGTACCTAGCCAGCTTCCCGCTATTGAGTATCGCCGTCTTGAAATAGTTGACGGCAACCGTGGTGTTGGGCGTGCCGGCATTGCCGGAAGATGTCACGGGATGGCTTGCGTCGATGGTGACCGGAAAGAAGATAGTTTCATACGGGCTTTTCTGATTAGCCAGGTCATACGGGTCTTCCTGGATAACATAATATTTATAGTCCGCGCCGCCTTTCCAGCGGTGATACGGGATGTCGGTCATGCCGCCGTTGGACGCCGAGAATAACGCTTCGATGACTTTGCCGCCCGATTTCAGCACCTGCCCCACCGTCTCATTGACCGCAGCGATGGAGTTGGTCTTCGATGCGTCGTACCCCTTATACACCTGGTCAACCGTGTCCCTCAGGTCGTACGAGCGGGAGGAGGACATCTTGTAAGCCGCGAAGCTGCGCGCGGCCACAGCCTGGCTCTTCAGCGCTTCCGGCAGGAAGGAATCGCCCATCTCATTAGGCACCACGCCGTACAGGTATTCTTCCAGGGGAATGCGGTTGACCAGCTGGATGGCGCCGCTATCTATGGAAAATACCATGTCGCCGAGATACTGCAGGTAACCGTACTCGCTGTTGTTTAGCCATATGAAGTTGTTGCGTCCGGGCGTGCCCTGATGACGGATAATTTCAATGGTGCTGCCCTGGGCTACCGTGGTATCCCCCAGGCACAGTTTGAGCTGCGAGCCGTCGATACGGACGGTATAAAGCTGACGGTCCAGCATCTGCCCCGACACGCTGTAATTGCCGTCCACGAAAAACGAGAAGCTGGTAGTCGTGCCGATGGAGATTTTGACGCGTATGTACCTGTAGTCGACCTCGGCGCGGGAATATGAAAACAGTCCGGCAAACACCGAAATAACCAGAACTAAACAGATGACAAACGCAATCTTTCTTTTCACGGCGGCTCCATCCATCAATCGAGAAAAACTATAAACTGCAACCATTCACAATCTATTTGTAATATCCCTTTTATATATACCATCAAAACGCCCTTCTGTATAGTTTTTTGGGCTGGGAAAATCAAGGGAACTGCTGTTTATCGATAAATACAGAGGATTTATACATTTACGGGCTTGATGTCATATTTATTATTATACTATAATATGTTATCAGATTACATTTTAAGTAAATGACCTTCTGAACGATACCGCAAGCCGCCCCGCCGGCACAGCACCGCCGGGGCAAAAACCATATGCCGTGTTTTCACGCGTGCGGGCCTTCCCGGCGCGCACCACGAAAGGAAATCGCCATGAGAATAAAAAGTGACCGTATTATACCGGCTGCAAGAGTACTTGCCCTGATACTGGCGCTGCTGCTTGCGCTGGCCGCTATGGGGATATCGCCCGGAGCCGCGCGCGCGGAAGAGCCCGCGGCTGCGGATGCCGCGCCGTCTGAAACGCCGCCGGAAGCCGCCGCGCCGCCCGAGCCGGCGCCTGAACCTGAGATTATATCCGAGCCTGAACCCGAGCCTGACGAAACAAATGCGGAAAGCTTTGCTGCCGGGGCTGCGGCGCTTTCCGAAGCTGCCATGCTGCCCGAACCTGAAAAGGCAGAGGACGGCTCTCTTACGGTCACGATGGTGAATGGCCGCCCCTGCGTGGCGGGCGAAGTGCTGGTCCAGTTCAGGCGCAGCGCAAGCCGTGCCGCTGTAAAGGCCGCGCTGGCAGCGGTGGACGCGGAAGACCCGGAAGAAATAGCGAACAACCTTCATGTGGTGGAAGTGCCGGAAGGCGAGACGATCCCCGGCTATATTGAGACGCTGGAAAGCCAGCCGGACGTGCTGTTTGCCCAGCCCAATTATGTCTATTACCTGCCGGAAACCAAATACGTGCCGGTCAGCAGCCTGCCGGAAGGCCGCAGCCCTATGGGCGTACCCAACGACGAGCATCTCTCAAAGCAGTGGCATCTGGACAAGATAGACGCGTTCTCGGCATGGAATACCACGATGGGCGACAGCGGCGTGCGCGTCGCGGTGCTGGACACCGGCGTGGACCTTACTCACCCGGATC
>JAAXZP010000229.1 GCA_012719815.1 Christensenellaceae bacterium | reverse complement strand
GGCATGCGCGACCGCAACCTGTTCTGGACCATCCCGTCGTGGTACTTATATACGACGGAGGATGTGTCATGAGCGGCGTTATCCTCAGCGTGCAGAACGACTTTGTCCGGACTGCCCGCACGCTTAAGGACAAAAAGGGCCGCATGCAGCAGCGCGCTTTTCTGGTGGAGGGCGTCAAATGCGTGAGCGAACTGCTCGCCCATAAGCCTGCGCTGCTGCGCACGCTCATTGTTACAGAAGACGCCGGCGAGGAATGGGCCGCGCGCGCCAATTCTTTGGGACGGCGCGCCGTGACAGTGGCGCCGCACGTGATGGCGGCCATCTGCGACACCAAAACGCCGCAGGCTGTGGCGGCCGTAGCCGCCCTTCCGGAACCGGCGGAGATCAGCCGGGGCTTCATCGTGGCGATGGACGACGTACAGGACCCGGCCAATGTGGGCACCATTATACGCACCGCGGACGCTGCCGGCTGCGGAAGCGTGGTGCTGTCGGAGGGCAGCGCGGACCCGTATGCGCCCAAAGCGGTGCGGGCGTCCATGGGCAGCCTGTTCCATCTGCCCGTGCTGCGCACGCAGCTGAAACCCTATCTCATCAAGCTGCAAGAGGCAGGTTACCAGATAGCCTGCGCCGATCTTGACGGGCAGACGGATTTCACGCTGGACGCAGAAAAAACCTGTCTGGTGATCGGCAACGAGTCGCGCGGCATTTCTCGGGAAATACTCACGCTCAGCGATGTTCGCGTCCGCATACCGATATACGGCAAGGCGGAGAGCCTGAACGCTGCGGTGGCGGCGGGAATACTGATATACAAAATACGCTCTTGATTCGTATTTGCGGCATATGCTATAATTCCTTCCATAATGCGAAGAAGCCGGAGCAGTAGCCGTTCAGCTCCGCGGGCTCAAGAGAAGGGCGCCTTGGCTGGAAGCGTCCGCCCGCGTGAATGTGCGAACTTTCGCCGGCAGAGCAGCCTTCCTGAAAGGGAAGGACGGGACGCTCCCGTTACAGCGAACAAGGCCGCAGCCGTTTTCGGAGGCGGTAAATTTGGGTGGTACCGCGGACTTTCGCCCCATGGCGAAGGTCTTTTCATTTACTGGAAAAAGTATCGGGGTTAAGCCGGTGTTGAAAGGAGTTGGCGATGAACGCTTTTTCTGGGCTGGATGAGTTGGAAAAGAGCGCGCTTTTGGAGATTGAAAACAGCCATGAATTATCTGAACTGGAGGCGATCCGCATCAGGCTGCTGGGCAAAAAAGGAGAGCTCACCGCAGCGCTGCGCGGCATGAAGGATATACCGGAGCAGGACAGGCCGGTATTCGGCAGGCGCGTCAACGAAATACGCGATAGGATTACCGCAGCGCTGGAAAGCAAAATCAGCGAGCTCATGCGGGCCGAGAAGGAGGCAAGGCTGATCGCCGAGAAGGTGGACATCACGCTGCCGGGCAAGAAACAGCCCATCGGCGGGCTGCACCCGCTGACGCGCATCTACTATGAAATCCGCGATATTTTTGTCAGCATGGGCTTCGACGTGATGGACGGCCCGGAAGTGGAGTACGACAAATACAATTTCGAGATGCTCAACATTCCCACGGATCATCCGGCGCGCGACACGCAGGACACGGTCTATATTTCGGACGATATCGTGCTGCGTACGCACACTTCGCCGGTGCAGATCCGGACGATGCTGGCGCAGAAGCCGCCCATCCGCATGATCTGCCCGGGCCGCGTATACCGCAGCGACGACGTGGACGCCACGCACTCGCCGATATTCAACCAGATCGAAGGCCTGGTGGTGGACAGGGGCATCAGTTTCGCGAACCTTAAGGACACGCTCAACGTGTTCCTGAAGGAGTTCTATGGCGAAGATACCGTCACCAAATTCCGCCCCGGCCATTTCCCGTTCACCGAGCCCAGCGCGGAAGTGGACGCCACCTGCTCCAAGTGCCGCGGTAGAGGCTGCCCGGCGTGCAAAGGCGCCGGGATGATCGAGGTGTTGGGCTGCGGCATGGTACATCCGCAGGTGCTGCGCAACTGCGGTATCGACCCGGACGAGTATTCCGGGTTTGCGTTCGGCATGGGCCTAGACCGCTTGGCGAACATCAAATACGGCATTACCGATATCCGGCTGCTGTTTGAAAACGACATCCGCTTCCTGGCCCAGTTCAGATAGGAGGGACGACAGACTATGATAGCACCTTATAAATGGATGCAAGATTATGTAGACATGGACCTCGCACCGGAGGAATTGGCCCAGCGCCTGATTATGACGGGCACTGCCGTGGACAGCTGGGAAGTTCTGGGCGAGTCTTTGGAGAAAGTTGTTGTTGGCCGCATACTTTCCATCAAAAAGCACCCCGAGGCCGACAAGCTTTCCATCTGCCAGGTGGACGTTGGCGGCGAGGAACTGCAGATCGTCTGCGGTGCGAAAAACATATTTGAGGGGGCGCTGGTGCCGACGGCGCTGATCGGCGCTAACCTGCCCGGCGGCTTCAAAATCAGCAAGAGCAAACTGCGCGGCGTGTATTCATACGGCATGCTGTGCTCCGGCGCAGAGCTTGGCCTCACGGCGTCCGACTACCCGGGCGCCGATGTAGACGGCATCATGATACTGCACGGAGACGATAAGCCCGGCACGCCATTTCGCGAAGTGCTGGGGCTCAATGACACGGTGTTCGATATCGAGGTGGGCGCCAACCGTCCGGACTGCCTGTCGGTGCTGGGCGTGGCGCGCGAGTGCGCCGCTGCGCTGGGCAAGGGCATCCGGATGCCCGATACCAGCTATACCGAAGGAACCGGCCATATCAGCGATTACGTGGAAGTGACGGTGGAAGACAGCGATCTCTGCGAACGCTATATTGCGCGCGCTGTGAAAAACGTCAAGATCGGGCCGTCGCCCAAATGGCTTCGCGACCGCCTGACTTCTGCGGGGGTGCGCTCCATCAACAATATCGTGGACATCACCAACTTCGTGCTGCTGGAGCTGGGCCAGCCGATGCACGCTTTTGATTACAAGGCCATCCGAGGAGGACGCATTGTTGTGCGCCGTGCCCGTCAGGATGAAACCATCGTCCCGCTGGACGGCAAGGAGCGCGCGCTCACGCCGGATATGCTGCTGATCTGCGACGCCGAGGGCCCGATCGGCATCGCCGGCGTAATGGGCGGCGAAAATTCCGAAATTAAGCCGGATACCGTAACGGTGATATTCGAGTCGGCCAAGTTCCGCCAGGGAAGCGTGCGGCGCACGTCGCGCGCGCTGGGACTGCAAACCGAGTCGGCGATGCGATTCTCCAAAGGCATCGACGCGGCGGGTTGCAAGATGGCGATGGACCGCG
>JAAXZP010000228.1 GCA_012719815.1 Christensenellaceae bacterium | reverse complement strand
GTCCATATACTGTATCAGGCTTGCCATGGAGGTCGATTCTGCGGAAACAGCTGTTTTCAAGTTCGCGTTGACCTCGTCCGCTTTTACCTTGAGCGCTGTGATGCGGTCGTCCACATTGTTGCCCCTGTCAGCGTCAAATATAATCTGCTGCAGCTCGGACACAATGGTCGGCACAATGCCAAAGCAGGCCTTTACCGCTTCGATCTGCTGCTTCTCTGCGCTGATCTTAAACTCCAGTGCACCGGAATCCAGTTTGAATATTGTCGTGGAGATATTCTGCTTTTCCAGGTCTGCCTTGACAGATTTGGCGTCGTTTTCGGACGTATAGCCTGCCAGCAGGACGCGGTACAGACTTCCGTCGTAGCTGATGAAGCCTGCGCCTCCCCGCTGCTTGATATCCTGCGCAATTTTTTTGGCATTGTTCTCGTCGGAGAAGGCGCCGACCTGCAGCGCATAGAGCGTGACGCTCTGGGCAGTAATCTGCTCTTCGCTGTGGGTGCCTGATACCGCGGGCGACTGGGCAGCGGCTGCACTTGCCGAAGCGGATGCGTTAATCTCCGGGCTGGCTGTGGGCGAGGATGTGGCGGCGCTGCCTATGCCGCTGTTGAACACGGGGTTGATCACGTTTTCCGCCAGCCACCCGCCTGCGGCGCCGGCGCCCACAAAGTACGCGGTGATACCCAGCAGCACGGCTACGATGATGAGGGTGGAGTGCCGATTGCTTTTGGGCGGCTGCCGCCGTGGCAAAGATCGTCCGTATCTCATATTGGTTCCTCCGTAAAACTAAGATACATATTTATATGAGAGTGGACAGGCGGATATGAAAAAAGCCCCGCATAAGCGGAACTTGCTGAAGTTATGTTTAGCGGCTTTTACCCATGAAGTATACCGCCAGTGTGCCGGGGCCGGAATGTGCGCCGATAACGGTGCCCAGCATGCCGAGCATGATTTCACCCACCTGCGGGAAACGCTCCCTGACCATGGCGGCCAGCTTCTCGGCGGCTTCGATATCGTCGCCATGGCTGATGAATATCGTCTGGCCTTCCGGCTTATAGATGTATTCGCTCATCTTGTTGACCAGGCAGCGGATCGCCTTTTTGCGGCCCTGCTCCTTCTCGCGGGGAACGAGGTGGCCTTCGTGGTCTACGTGGAGCACCGGCTTGATATGCAGCAGGGTGCCCATAAACGCGGATGCGCCGGTCAGGCGGCCGCCGCGGCGCAGATAGTTTAAGCTGTCCACAGTAAACCAATGATTAAGGCACAGTTTATTGGCTTCCACCCACTTGGCGACCTCATCGATAGACTTGCCTTCCGCCCGCATCTTGACCGCGTAGTCCACCAGCAGCCCCTGTCCCAGTGATGCGCACAGCGAGTCGATTACATAGAGTTTACGGTCGGGGTATTTGCTGCGCACTTCCTCCGCCGCGAGCTTGGCGTTGTTGCAGCTGCCCGAGAGGCCTGACGAAAAGGCGATATAGAGCAGGTCCTGGCCGTAACCCAAAACCTTGTCAAACAGTTTCATGTATTCGTCGGGCGTCACTTGCGAGGTGGTCGCCACATGGCCCTCGCGCTCCATATTATAGAATGTATGGGCATCCATCTCGCCGTCTTTGTATTCCTTATGGTCAATGGAAAACGTATATTTGACGATCGCAATCTCATGTCGGTCGACATAATCCTGAGGCAGGTCGCAGGTGGAGCATGCGCCAATGACAAAGCTTTGCATGGATAAATCCCCCTCTTTTTATAGCTATTTTATTACAATTATGGGCTTGTAGCCATTTTATTATGATTATGAGCAATAATCAAGTAAAAAGCCCATTTATATTGAATTTTGAAGGAAAAATACTCAATATTAACGGAGAATAGTTGAAGTTGATATTAAAGCATATTTATACATACTAGTATCTGTTAGTAATGGGGCGAGAATGGCGAAAGACGCCGGGATCAGCAGGTCACGGCAGTGGAAAGGTTGCGGCACGGGTTACCGAAACCAACCGGCTGTCGAATTTTTTCAGCTAGCTACAGTTTTTAGACCGGCCTTCTGCAGTCGGTCAGCTTTCGTCGGCGTCCCGGCAAAATGAAAGAAGCAGTTCGATATCCTGCATGGACGGATTGCCTTCAAAGCGCAGCCTGCCGCCCGCATAGAAGGCCGGCAATAGGCGATGGGGGTATGCGGCTGCTTCGGGGCTACTTTCGTTGATATAGCTAATATCCACTTCCCTGAAATCGGGGTTCTTTTCCAACGCCCGCTTAATCAGCATCTTGGCTTTTTTGCAGTAACCGCAGCTGTCGCCTGTCAGCACGATCATCGGCAGCATAAAAATCACCCCTTATTGTTCAATATATGGATCCGCCAACCAGAGCGTTCCGTGCCGGCATAGTCATTTAAGCTCTGCAATCGTGCTGCTGGATGCAATATTTTTTTTGTCAACATGCAAAATTTCCGGTTTTAATAGTTGATATCAGAAAATTGATGTGATAGTATACCAAATAATGAATCTTTTAAATGTCATTGATGCAAATCGTCGATGATGATGGAGGTTTAAATGGTTCTTTCAAAAAAGGCGCTGGAGATCGCGCCTTCCATGACGCTCACCATAGATGCCATGGCCAAAAAATTAAAGCAGGAAGGCCGCGACGTGGTGGGATTCGGCGCAGGAGAACCTGACTTTGATACGCCGGAAAATATCCGCAACGCCGCGAAAAAAGCGCTGGATATGGGCCTGACGCGGTACACGCCGGCTGCCGGCATGCCGGAACTCAGGAGCGCAATCGCGCAGCGGTTTTACGATAAATACGGCCTTTCATACGAGCCAGAAGACATCGTCGTATCCAACGGCGGTAAGCACTCGCTGTTCAACGTGTTTGCCGCGATACTCAACCCGGGCGACGAAGTGCTGATTCCCGTTCCGTACTGGGTAACCTATCCGGAACTGGTACGCATGTCGGACGGCGTGCCGGTGTTTGTTCAGACCGGACCGTCGCTGAAAGCCACTGCGGACGACATCCGCCGCGCTTTAACCTCCAAAACAAAGGCGCTTATCCTCAACACGCCGTCCAACCCGTGCGGTACGGTGTACACGCGGCGGGAACTGGAGGAGATTGCCGAAGTGGCGTTGGAGGCGGACATTATTGTGGTGTCCGATGAGATCTATGACGAGCTGGTTTACGACGGCGAGCATGTCAGCATTGCGTCGCTGAGCCCGGCCATCAAGGAGAACACCATTGTGGTGAACGGCCTGTCCAAGACCTACGCGATGACTGGCTGGCGGATCGGGTATACGGCCAGCAACCGGCAGGTGGCCAAGGTGATGGCGGCATACCAGTCGCAAGCGACTTCCAACCCCAACTCGATCGCACAATACGCGGGAATCGAGGCGCTGCGCGGGCCGCAGGACAGCGTCGCGCAGATGAAGCAGGCGTTCGACAGGCGCCGCAAGCTGCTCTGCAAGCTGATCAACGATATCGACGGCCTCTCGTGCGAGATGCCGGGCGGCGCGTTCTACGTGATGATGAATATATCGGGCATCAAGGGCAAAACTTACGACGGCATGCCGATCAACACCTCGCTGGAGTTTGCCGAGGCGCTTTTAAAGCACACGCTGACGGCAGTGGTGCCAGGCGCGGCGTTCGGCGCGGACGATTATGTCCGGCTGAGCTACGCCATTAAGGACGAAAATATCGTTAAGGGCTTGGAGCGCATTAAACAGTTTGTTAGGGCGTTGAAATAGCAGAAAGGGGTCATTTATGGATGGTGTGACTTTCAATAAGAAATGGAACCTTCTTGAGGAGAACGACTATAAATTCTCTTTTCAGGATGTGGAACAACCGCAGCTGTTCAGGGATATGTTTAATTATAAGTCGGTTCCCAAAATCGCGTTTAACCACCGTGTGGTGCCGATGAATATGCCGGATGAAATTTGGATCACCGACACGACGTTCCGGGACGGCCAGCAGTCGCGCACGCCTTTTACTGTCAAGCAGGTGGTCGACCTTTACAAGCTGCTGCACAAACTGGGCGGGCCCAAAGGCATCATCCGCCAGAGCGAGTTCTTTGTTTATACGCAGAAGGACAAAGAAGCGATTAGGGCGTGCCTGGAACTGGGCTATGAGTTTCCCGAGGTGACGACGTGGATCCGCGCCAGCCGCAAAGATTTCGAGATGATCAAGGAGTTTGGCATCAAGGAGACGGGCATACTTGTCAGTTGTTCGGATTACCACATCTTCAAGAAAATGAACATGAATCGCCACCAGGCGATGAACCAGTATCTGGACGTTGTCAAGATGGCGCTGGATTTCGGCATCCGCCCGCGCTGCCACTTTGAGGATATTACGCGCGCCGACTTTTACGGTTTTGTGGTGCCGTTTGCGGACGAACTCATGAAGCTGATGAAGGAGAGCGGCATTCCCATCAAGATTCGCATGTGCGACACGCTGGGCTACGGCGTAACATACCCGGGCGCATCGCTGCCGCGCAGCGTGCAGGGCATCGTCTATGGTCTGCATTTCTATTCGGGCGTTCCGTCCGAACTGCTGGAGTGGCATGGCCACAACGACTTTTACAAAGTGGTCACCAACGCAGCCACCGCATGGCTTTACGGCGCTTCGTCCGTGAACTGCTCGATACTGGGCATCGGCGCACGTACCGGCAACTGCCCGCTGGAAGCGATGGTCATAGAGTACTGCGGCCTTAGGGGTACTACGGACGGCATGGACCTGACCGTCATCACCGAGATGGCGGAATACTTCGAGAGTGAGCTGGGTTTCACCATTCCGCCGAATACGCCGTTTGTGGGGCGCAATTTCAATTCCACCCGCGCCGGCATCCATGCGGACGGGCTCCTCAAGGATGAGGAGATATACAACATATTTGACACCGAGAGAATACTCAACCGTCCCGTGCACGTGGCGGTAGGCGCGCACTCCGGCCTTGCCGGCATCGCCCACTGGCTTAACGCGCACTTCAAACTCAAGGGAAATGACAGGATCGGCAAAAACGATCCGTTGGTGGTGAAGATAAAAGAGGTTGTAGACCGCGAGTTTGCTGAAGGGCGCACCACGACGTACGGTGACAACGAGCTGGAGATGATACTCCAGAACATTGACGAACAGGCGTATATCGCACTGTGCCACCACAGGAAGAGCCTGTCTGAGAGCTGACGCTGAAAAAACAGGCAAAAGCACTGGACAACCGCTTCGTCTTGTGGTATCGTGATTAAAAGAAATGCGAGTCCTTTAAATCGGTACAGAGAGACCGGCAAGGCTGATGGTTTTATGGGCGTATTTAGCCTTGCCGTTTTGGCAAGGCTTTTTTAATGGAATAAAGGAGGCGGCGAATGGACAAAGCATTGATCATGGACGCCACGGCGCTGGACAGAGCGCTCAGGCGCATCGCACACGAGATTATCGAGAAGAATAAAGGCGCGGAAAACCTCGCACTGATCGGCATTCACCGGCGCGGCGTGCCCATCGCGAAACGGATTGCCGACTATATCGAAAAATTTGAGGGCGTGAGGCCTGAACTGGGTTCGCTGGATATCACATTCTATCGCGACGACTTGTCGCTGTTGGCGGACCATCCGGTTTATAAGGGCACGGATATTGCGTTTGATATTAACACAAAAACCGTGGTGTTATGCGACGACGTGCTATACACCGGCCGCACCGCGCGCGCGGCGCTGGATGCGCTGATGGACCTCGGGCGTCCCAACTACATACAGCTGGCTGTGATCGTGGACCGGGGGCACCGGGAACTGCCCATTCGCGCCGACTATGTCGGGAAGAACATTCCAACCTCAAAAACTGAATTTGTCAGCGTCCGCGTCACCGAAATAGACGGCGTGGACAATGTGGCCATCAACGATTTGCCGGAAGCCTTATCAAACCGATAAGGCTTTTATTTAAGATAGCGGGAGAAAAACACAAGTAACGGGGATTAGACTATGAAACTCAGATCAAAAGACCTGCTTGGCCTCTACGACACGACGGCGGAAGAGATTAAGCTGATACTGGATTCGGCGAGCACAATGAAACAGCTGCTTGCGCAGAACGCCAAGAAGATGCCTCATTTGCAGGGCAAATCCATCGTGGCGCTTTTTTATGAGGACAGCACGCGCACGCGCCTCAGTTTTGAACTGGCCGCCAAGTTTCTGGGGGCCACTTTCAGCAACCTCGGCGTGTCGTCCAGCAGCGTTAAGAAAGGCGAAACCCTGCTGGACACCGGCAAGACCATCGCGGCGATGGAGACCGACGTTATCATTATCCGCCACCCGCTGGGCGGCGCGCCCAAGTTTTTGGCGGACAACTTCCCGGGCAGCGTTATCAACGCGGGCGACGGCATGCACGAGCACCCCACGCAGGCGCTGCTCGACATGTTCACGATGCGCGAGCGCTTTGGCCGCCTGGAAGACCTCAAGGTCTCCATCATAGGTGATATCTACCACAGCCGCGTGGCGCGCAGCAATGTGTGGGGACTCACCAAGATGGGAGCTCACGTGACGCTGTGCGGCCCGCAAACGCTGATGCCCGCCGCCATCGAGCAGATGGGAGTTAATGTTACCTGCAATCTGGAGCACGCTCTGCGCGACGCTGATGTGGTGATGGGGCTTCGCATTCAGCGGGAAATGCTTCAGGGGGTTTTCCTGTCCACGCTGCGCGAATACCATCGGTATTTCGGCATCCATGAGGATTCCATTCGGCTGTGCAAGAAGGACGTGCTGATCATGCACCCGGGCCCGGTGAATCGCGGCGTGGAGCTCTCCAGCGCGGTTGTTGACGCGGACAATTCGGTTATCAACGAACAGGTGACCAACGGCGTGGCGGTGCGCATGGCGCTGCTATACCTGCTGACAAGGAAGGATGACAAAAGATGAAGATTATAATAAGCGGCGGAATGCTGGCCAACCCCGCGGGCGAAAAGCGGGGCCGGCAGGACTTACTCATCGAAGACGGCGTTATCAAGGCTATCGGGCAAAACCTGGGCGATGCGGACAAGGTGATCGATGCGGCGGGCAAGACGGTATTTCCCGGCTTTATCGACCTGCACTGCCATCTGCGTGAGCCCGGGCAGGAGCATAAGGAAGATATCGCGTCGGGCACGCGGGCGGCTGCCAAAGGCGGCTTTACCGCTGTGTGCTGCATGCCCAACACCACGCCGCCGGTGGACAACGCGGCGGTATGCGCGCTGGTACTGGAGAAGGCGCGGCGTGCCAGCGTCAAGGTTTACCCAGTGGGCGCGGCCACGCGCGGCCTTGAGGGCAGGGAACTCACCGAGATGGGCGAGCTGGCCGAGATGGGTTGCGTGGCGTTTTCGGACGACGGCAAGCCGATTGCGGACGGCGGCATGATGCGTGCGGCCATGTGGTACGCGGCCACTTTCGGGCGTTTCATCATGGCGCATGAGGAGGACACAAGTATCAGCGGCAGCGGCGTGATGAACGAAGGCTATCATTCTACCGTTCTCGGGCTGCCCGGCATATCGCGGGTGGCCGAGGAGGCCATGATTGCGCGGGATTTGCTGCTCGCGGAGGCGGAAAACCTGCACGTGCACATCCAGCACGTGTCCACGGCAGGCGGCGTCCGGATGATCCGCGACGCCAAAGCTCGCGGCGTGAAGGTGACGTGCGAGACGGCGCCGCACTATTTTTCGCTGGACGATTCCGCCTGCATCTAGTATGACGCGCGCACTACAGTGACTCCGCCGCTGCTCACGCCGGACGACGTGGCGGCGATAAAGCAGGGCCTGCTGGACGGCACCATCGACTGCATCGCGACCGATCATGCGCCGCACCACAAGGACGAGAAGCACATCGAGTTTTCGCTGGCGGCTTCCGGTATCTCGGGATTTGAAACGGCGTTCTCGCTCGCGGTGACCAACCTTACGGTCGATGCCGACACGCTGGCGCGGCTGTTTTCCGTGAACCCGGCCCGTATCATCGGCGTGAAGGGCGGCGTCATTCTGGAGGGCGCGCCGGCGGACATCACCATTGCGGACATGGACGCTGTATACACGTTGCGGGAAGAGGACATTGTTTCGCGAGGCAAGAACACGCCGTTCATCGGGTGGACGCTGCGCGGCGTGGTGACGCATACCATCGTGGACGGCAGAATCGTGTATGACGGAGGTGCAGCATGAAGATAGACAGGCTGTGCGATGCCATCAGGGCTACAAAGTGCCCGGCGTGCGTGGGGCTGGACACCGAGCTTTCCCATCTGCCCGCCGGCTACCAGCCGAAAGAGCAGTCGGACAGCGTGATTGCGGCGTGTGTGTTTCGCTACAATTGTGATATAATAGACGCCATACAGGACGTGGCCCCGTGCGTTAAAGTGCAGGCCGCTTATTACGAGCAGTACGGCCCGGACGGCATGCGCTGTTTCCTCGACACGATGGCGTACGCGAAGGATAAGGGGCTGCTCGTCATCGCGGACGTAAAGCGCAATGATATCGGCTCTACGGCAAGCGCATACGCCAGAGCCTATGTGGAAAAGAGCGCGGCGGATTTCATCACCGTCAATGCGTATCTCGGCATCGACGGCGTCTGGCCGTTCCTGGACAGCTGCGCGAATACGGGCAAAGGCATATTCGTGCTGGTGAAGACGTCTAACCCGTCGGGCGGCGAGTTTCAGGATCTGGATGTGGGAGGGCTGAAACTCTACGAGGCGGTGGCGGACAAGGTAGCCGCATGGGGGCAGGAACTCATCGGCGCGTCGGGCTACAGCAGCGTGGGCGCGGTGGTGGGTGCGACGTACCCCGCCGAGGCCGAGTCGTTGCGCAAACGGCTTCCGCACACGTTCTTCCTGGTGCCGGGATACGGCGCACAGGGAGCAGGCGCGGACGATATTGCGGTCAGCTTTGATTCCAGAGGGCTGGGCGCTGTGGTCAACTCGTCCCGAGCTATACTGACCGCATGGAAGAAACCGCAATATGCGGGCATGGCTGCGCCGCAGGCGGCCCGGGCCGCTGTGCTGGACATGAAGCAGGATATCGGCCGGGCGCTGAATAAGCGCGGCATTGCATGGTGATGCAAGCTGTTTTAAATCCTTGGGCATTTTATAACAGGATTAACCCCGATTTTTATCGGTGCGAATTTGGAAGTTTAAGAAAAGAGGGACACTATGGCGATACTGACACTGGAGGACGGCACGCGCTTTGTGGGCCAGAGCTTTGGAGCCAAAGTGGATGTTGTGGGCGAAGTGGTGTTCAACACCGGCATGACGGGCTATCAGGAAGTGCTGACCGACCCGTCGTACTGCGGGCAGATCGTAACGATGACGTACCCGCTGATCGGCAACTACGGCGTCAACGAAACAGACCTGGAATCGGCAAAACCGCAGGTGAGCGGGTTCATCGTGCGCGAGGTGTGCGAAACGCCGTCCAACTGGCGCAGCCAGGGGCCGCTCAGTGAATATCTGGAACAGCACGGTATCTGCGGGCTTTCCGGAATCGACCCGCGCGCGCTCACGAGAATTATCCGCGAGAAGGGCACGATGCGCGGCATCATCACGCAGGGCGAGCCCAACGCCGAGCAGATTGAAAGGATGAAAAACTACGTCTGTAAACGGCCGGTGGACATTGTGACATGCAAAGAAAAATACCGCTACTGCGACGGCGATTTGAAGGTGGCGGTGCTGGACTTTGGCTTAAAGCGCAATATCATCCGCAGCCTGAAAAAGCGCGGCTGCGCGGTGACGGTATATCCGGCTCACACGCCGGCAAATGAGATACTCTCGGATGGCTGCGACGGCATCATGCTGACCAACGGCCCCGGAGATCCCAAGGATAACGTTGAAGTAATAGAAAGCGTACGCCACCTAATCGGCAAAAAAACGATATTCGGCATTTGCCTCGGGCACCAGTTGCTGGCGCTCGCGGCGGGTGCGGACACTGAGAAGCTCAAATACGGCCATCGCGGCGCGAACCATCCGGTGAAAGACCTTGCCAAAGACCGGGTTTACATCACATCGCAGAACCACGGATATACCATCGTGGAAGACTCGCTGCCCAGGGGCGCGCGGGTGACGCACCGCAACTGGAACGACGGCACGGTGGAAGGCGTGTGCTACGACGAGTTCGACGCGTTCCCGGTGCAGTTCCACCCCGAGGCGTCGCCGGGGCCGGAGGATACCGCATCCCTGTTTGATGAGTTCGTCAGCCGGATGAGGAGATAGCATGCC
>JAAXZP010000227.1 GCA_012719815.1 Christensenellaceae bacterium | reverse complement strand
GGCGGGGCGGTTTGGGAAGAGGCCGCCCCCTTCTGATTATTTTTTTGGGAGATGAACGGGGCCTTAAAGAGAAAGGCGCTGGCTTTGGGAGCGGGGACATACGATGATACTGACAGTGACGCTGAATCCCGCCATGGACAGCGTCTTTATTTTTATTGGATATAGCTGAAAGGAAGCGCTGTAGTACAAAGAACAGATAACGGAATAATCGTCGGCAATATTAATTGATGTTCAATGGTCCTCCATGGTAACAGATAATCTTTCTGGCCTTGAGAGACATCAGCCTTTCAAACGAGGCAGCCGCTTTCTCAACATCTAAAGTAAACTGAGGATTTGCTATGACCGGCTTCCCGTTTATCAGCGCCATGGCATCGCCCGGGATTATCGTTTCAAGTTGCGGAATATAAAGCGAAATATGGCCGGGAGTGTGCCCTGGGGTTGCCAGCACCTGACACCCGCCGCAGAAGGGCAGTACATCCCCGGCGTTTAGCAGACAGTCGATTTTAACGGGTTCGATGCGTCGAAGCAGGCTGCAGAATGCTTCACCAAACGCCTGCTGCTCCGGCGGAAGTGATTTTTGCAATTGTTCCGCCTGCTCCAGCCGAAGCGATTTCGCGGCTCCCGAAATGTATGCCGCCTCGATGGCTGAAGCCATCACTGTCACGCCGGGATATTTCTTTTTAAATGCCGCGGCGGCGCCGACGTGGTCGTGATCGTGGTGAGTTAAAATTATATGAGTGATGCATTCCGGTGCGATATCGTTTTCCCGCAGAGCTTCCTCGATTTTAGGCAAAGAGCCCATATAGCCGCAGTCGACTAACACACGGTGGCTGCTATCACAAAGCACCACGGGATAGATAGTGTCATTGACGGCTTCGAAATTCATTCAACTTTTAATACAATAATGCTATTCATGCTGCTTTCTCACTGGTCCGACTATCATGAATTGTACTATGGAATCCTGATAATGGCTATAAAAACTGAATGCCGTAAAACTGTCGTCTTACGGCATTCAGCGCTGAGGAGCCAGAGGAGTGAGTCCGATATTACAGGGACGCCTGACCGCTCTGCTTGTTGTCTTCACCCGGCTCAATGCTGGCGGGCGGTGCGGCGCTCGTGCTGACAAGCGAGTATTTTATTTTGTTTTTGCGCATCTGTCCGAGGCTGTCCAGCGATATCGCCGTGAGCAGTATCAGCCCTGTGATGAACACCTGCCAGTATGGGTTGACGTTCAGCAATATCATCGAACTGGTGACCAGCTGGAGCAGCGTGATGCCGAGTACGGCTCCGAGGACGGTGCCTTTTCCGCCCGTCAGGCTCGCGCCGCCGATGACGGCCGCCGATATCGCGGTCATCTCCAGACCTTGCCCGAACGTCGGCGTGGCGGACGTAAACCTTGCCATGTAGATGACGCCGGCAAGCCCTGCCAGGCTGGAGCAGAGAACCGCCACGAATATCTTTGTTTTGTCGACGTTTATGCCTGAGAACATGGCCGCTTTCTCGTTGCTGCCCACATAAAACACGATTCGTATAAGCGTAGACCGCCTGATGAGGAAATCGCATATGATCGCGATGATGAAGAACAGTATGATCGCGAACGGTATGCCGAATATCTTTCCCACTCCCATGAACTTGAAATCGTCCGGAAGATGATACAGCGACAGCGGCGTGCCCTTGGTGATGATATAGCACAGGCCCCGCAGTATGCCCATCATAGAGAGCGTGGTGATCAGGTGATTGAGCTTTACTTTTGTGACGAAGAAGCCTATGGTAAGGCCGATAACCGCCGTCGTCGCAAACCCGACGAGGCCGGCCAGCCAGGGGCTCCACCCCTCTAGGAAAAGCGCCCCCGATATGCACATGGCCAGGCACATCGTATAGCCTACCGAAACGTCGATGCCGCCCACGATAAGCATGACCGTCATGCCGATGACCACTATGCCGTTAGTCGTAAACGAAAGCAGAATCGCTTCGATGTTTTCCCACGTGAGAAAGTAGGGAGATGCAAACGACATGATCACGAATATGACGGCAATGATGATGATGAGATTCAGCTCACGGAAGTTGCGGAGCTTTTCCATTATCTGCAATTTCTGCAGACTGATTTTAGGTTTGCTGTCTTTGTTTATGGCTTTAGTTTCTGACATGTTCCTTCCCCCTTGCGCTTGTCTGTTCCTCATATGCCTGACGCCAGCTGGATAATTCTCTTCTCGTTCAGCTCTTGTAAGCCGACTTCGCCGTTTATGACGCCTTCATGCATGACGATAACCCTGTCGCACATGCCGATAATCTCGGGCAGCTCGGACGATATCATAATGATTCCCGTGCCTTCGTTGGCGAGATTTCTGAGGAGCCTGTGTATCTCGGCCTTGGCGCCGACGTCAATGCCGCGCGTCGGCTCGTCCATGATGATGACTTTGGGCTTTACCGTTAGGAGCTTGGACAAAAGCACTTTTTGCTGATTGCCCCCGCTTAATGAGGAGACGGGCTTGTCGATGCTGCTGCACTTGATATCCAGCATCTCAACATACATTTGCGCCTGCCTGTCTTCCAGCGCCTTTTGCACCAGGCCGCGTTTGGAAATGTTTTTAACCTTCATCGCTGAGATATTGGCTTTGATGCTCAGCTCCAGGAACAGCCCCAGTGATTTCCTGTCTTCCGTGAGATACACGATTCCGTTCTTTATCGCGTCCTTGGGGCTGCCTATATTGATTTTCTCTCCTTTGTAATAAACCTCGCCGGATAGCTTTTTTCGAAGGCCGCAGATCGCCTGCGCCACTTCGCTTCTTCCCGCGCCGACGAGGCCGGCGAGGCCCAATATTTCGCCTTCCCTGAGATCGAAGCTGATATTTCTGAAACGGATTCCGTCTGAGAAGTTCCTGACTTCAAACAGCGGCGGGCCGCCCGGGGTTTCCCCGCATTTTTCGGGATACATGTCGCCGATTTCCCTGCCCACCATTCTGCTGACGACTTCTTTGGGGCTTGTCTGGGAGATGTCGTATGTCCCGATATATGTGCCGTCGCGCAGTATCGACACCCGGTCGCATTCCCCGAAAACCTCGCTCATCCTGTGGCTGATATAAATGATGCCGATGCCTTTTTCCTTGAGACTTTTCATGATTCTGAACAGCGCGGCGGATTCGCTTTCGGTGAGCGTGGATGTCGGCTCGTCGAGTATCAGTAT
>JAAXZP010000226.1 GCA_012719815.1 Christensenellaceae bacterium | reverse complement strand
TCTCCATAGTCAATCCCCCTACTGTTTACTGTTTAATTTGCCCGCGCTTACCGGCCGATCTCCAGCGCTTTCATCGCCATGCTCTTGGTCGCGTTCAGCGCCGTCACGTTGGCCTCATACGAGCGCGTGGCCGACATCATATCGATGATTTCCTCGGCTATGTCCACGTTGGGCTTGGCCACATAGCCGTTCTCGTCGGCGTCCGGATGGCTCGGGTTGTATTCGTACTCGAAATCCGACATATCCTCCACGATCCGCGACACCACCACGCCGCCGCCCGTCACGCCATTGCCCGTGGCCTGCTTCAGCGCCGCCGAAAAAGTCATCGGCTGCTCCGCCATCTCCACCACGCGCCTGCGGTAAGGCCCGCCGTTTGCCGTCCGCGTGGTGTCCGCGTTGGCGATGTTCTCACTGATCACGTCCATGCGCATGCGCTGCGCTGTTAGTGCGGATGCGCTGATGTCCATTGACGACAAAAAACTCATCTACACTCACTTCCCTCCGTTAATCGCCATATTGAGCTTGCGGAACTCGCTGGACAGCTGCTGCACCAGCGTGTTGTAGAATATCTGGTTCTTGGCCAGCTCTGCGCTTTCCGCGTCAATATTGACGTTGTTGCCGTCCATGCGGTAGGTAGTGTTCATATCCGTGGTCACCGTCGCCCGCATGTCGGCCCTTTCAAAGTCGATATGCCCTTCCCGCGTTTTCTTCGCCGTAAAATCGTCCCCCTGAAGCGCTCTCTTGAAAGCCGCTTCAAACGACACCGACGAACTCTTGAAGTTCGGCGTGTCCACGTTGGCGATATTGTTGGCGATCACCTGATTCTTCAGCCACGATGCGTCCAGCCCTGCCTTTAAAACGTCGACATTGCTGAACAGTTTGTTAATCAAACGGCGCCACCTCCTGTTGTTTTATATTGCTCATAGTACTGCAAAACCTTAGCCACATAGCCCCGCACGCCCCGGGGCAGCTTTTCGTACTCGCTTGGATTGTTCGCGTCCGAGATATGATACGAGCTGACACGGCCCGGCCCGGTGTTGTAAGCCGCCAAAGCCAGACGCACGTCGCCGAAGCGCCTGAGCTGTCTGGCAAGATACGTCGCGCCGCCCATCACGTTCTGCTCCACGTCGAACGGGTCGGTGACGCCCAGCTCTCTGGCGGTTCCCGGCATCAGCTGCATCAGCCCCTGCGCGCCCGCGCCCGACACCGCGTCGGGGTCAAACGAGGATTCCACGCGGATCACCGCGCGGATCAGCGCCGGGTCCAGCCCGGTGGCCCGAGCCGCTTTCTCTATCGCTGCATCGATCTCGCTGCGGGTGGCTGCGGCCGGCCTGTCCGAATAGCCGGTAAAAAGCCCCGCTGCATAGATAGCCGACAGATCCGGGGCTGCGGCGGGTTGGCTGCTCACAGCCATGCTGTCCCTGGCAGGCGCGCCGGAAACCATGTCGATTTGCCGTTGAACGCTGTCCAGTATGTCCGCAAACGCCGCCTGGGCGCCGCTGCATTTGCCCGCCTTCTGCTGAATGATATTTTCCAGTTGATACAGCTTGGAGAGGTATATGCCCTCAACGCTTCTCATGTTTCCGCCTTCGTATGGCTCGAGGCCTTTGTGCAGTCATAATAAGACCTGTCAGATTAATACCCGCCCGTTTGCATGTTGAAACAAAAAAGATACAGCCTCTCCCATTGCCTAAGGAAAGGCTGCAACCCTGTCAGGTTTCTGCCCAATCAATAACGGGCCTGTTCATCAGTGCGAACAGGCCCGCGATTGAGCATTTTGTCTTCCGGCAGCGCCTCGCCGGATATCTCCAGAACCAGCTGGGGCGAAGAATTCTCGCCAACCTCCCCGGATGCCGATGCGTCATACCGGATTTCGGCCCGCAAAATCTCTTCCTCAGTACCCGGCTTGTACTTCAAACCGTCACTGTAAAAATTGCATTGCCATTCGTGATCGTAATCCGGATACTCGTTCAGGGCATCTACAATCTTTATTACCTCGTCCTCGGTCACGATGTTCCATTGTATATAGATTTCGTTGCCGTAGCCTCTGAAGTCTATCACTTTTGTCACTTTGCCCAGATTCGGGAAACCTTCGGGCAGCGCATGGGAAGGCCAATCTTCAGTGAAAGTCGGCTTAATCTCCTGAGGCTCAGCAGGCTGCTCCGGTTGCTCACTCGGCTCGTCATCCAGAATGTCATCCTCGGTATCAGCGTCGGGTTCGCTCGCCGCAGGCAAGCCGGTGCTTACACTGTCAGCATCAGCGCTTTTGGCGCAGCCAACAAGGGCTAGCGATAATACGATTAAAAGCATTATCTATATGACGGTTTTTCTTTTCATTTGATATCCTCCTGTCAGAATAGCAGTAGTTGCTTGAAATTCTTTCGGTATACTGTAGCAAATATTTAGCCTTGCCGCTGCTGTGTCGAAAAACTTGGAGGGAAACCTCAGCCTGATAAATAAAAAAGACCTGCCCGAAACTTACGGGCAAGCCATGCTTTGGTGCGAGAGACGGGACTTGAACCCGTACGCCATAGGACACACGCCCCTCAAACGTGCCTGTCTGCCAATTCCAGCACTCTCGCATACTAATGTCACAGATTATAATTTTAGCATGAAACACTGAAAAGTCAACACCCAAACTGCCGTCATTTCACCGCCAAAAAGGCGGTTTAATAAAACAGGTTGAAGGTCTAAAATAAAAAAATTTCGAAACTTTTTTCATAAAAATTTGACTTTTTCCTTTTGCTGTTATATATTGGGCCATTATGCGGAAAAATTAACGGTAAATGCGGGGTTTGCGGCTGTCGTGTTGCCGTTTGCCGCTGGGTAAGCGCTGATTTGATCCAGGTTGGCAATTCGCCCTAAAGCGTTTGGAATGAACCGGCGTTTACTTCATGTCACAGGCTTCCGGCAGTGGCAAGCCGCGTGGATATAAATTTTAAGTATAAGGAAAGGTGTCTATTGAAAAAACGAATACTGAAGCTGCTGACGGTAACCGGGCTATACCTCGTTACCCTCTTTTCGGCTGCGGGACTGGCCGCCGTGGCAGCTCCGGCCGAGCTGGAAATTTCAGCCGAGCCGGATATACCTGCCGAACCGGACGCTTTGTCCATGCTGGCGGTCGGCGCTGTGCCCGCTGCGAAGCCGAACGATCACAGTGCCAGGCGCTGGACAGAATGGCTGTCCGACGAATTTGCCGTCAAACCGTCCGGGACGCCCGCAAAAACGCCGCTTACCGAGCTGGCAAAGCAGCTGAGTGCCCCGGCTCATATCTACACCGAGCAGGAAAAAGCGTACATCGCCCGTGTGGTGTACGCGGAAGCGCGCGGCGAGCCGTTTGAGGGCAAGGTGGCGGTGGCCGCTGTGGTGCTGAACCGCTTTGAAAGCGGCAGGTTCGGGCGTACGGTGAAAAAAGTGGTGTTCGCGCGGAATCAGTTCGCGGTGTCCCGCCGCTACAACGCCGAATGTATGGCTGCCGTCAACGCGGCGATCGACCAGCGCGACGCGTTCCCCGATGACATGTACTACTTCCAGGTATCCAAGAGCAAGCGCTGGCGTAACTTTAAGTATTACACCCGCATCGGGCATCACAGCTTTTACTGCGCCTAGCGGCACAAAAACAGGGGCAACCTGCAACAGTTGCCCTAGTTTTTTTATTTGGTGAAAAACCTGCGGTTTCCCGTCAGTTTGCCAAGGTGTGGACTGCGCGGGATGGGTGCCCCCGAAAAGCCGCAGGCTTTTTATGACAAACAAAGCCCTTAGCCCCCGTTCAGCTATCACTAACGCGCCCCACTATCACCGTCATGTCGTCCCGGGGCGGGTCCGGCCCCAGGGCTTTTTGCAGTATCGCCTCCGCAACCGTCTGAGCGTCCGTCTGCGGGATATCGGCAAACCACGCGGCAGCGTCGTCCTCCACCGCCGCGGACACGCCGTCGCTCACCATCACCACGAGGTCGCCCGCTTCCAGCGTTTTGTGGATGCTGACGGGCCGCACCTCATCCACGATGCCGATGGGCAGCGACCCGGGAGCCACCGTCGCCACGCTGCTCCCCCGGATAATATACGAAGGCTCCGCGCCGATCTTGTTGAATGCCGCGTCCCCCGGATTGAGGTTCACCAGACACAGATCCACCGTCGTAAACATGTCCTCGTCGCTTTTCAGTATCAGCAGCCGGTTGATGGTGTCGAATATGATGGCGTCGTCAAAACCCGCCTGATAGAAGTTTTCAATCAGCGATGCCGCGGCGGCGCTCTCGCGCCGGGCGTTCTCGCCGCTGCCCATGCCGTCGCACACCATCATCAGGTGCCGCCCGTCGCGCAGCCTCGATAACACGCAGCTGTCGCCCGATACCCGGCCCTTGGCCATTTGCGCAACGCCCGTCTCCACGCGGAACCTGCCCGCCTGCTCAAAGCGCAGCAGGCGGTACGCACCGTTGCTGCTCGCCGTCTCCGATGCCTTATACATCCGCACGCCGCACACATTGGAAAGCGTCCTCTCGATGCTGCGGATGCCTTCCGCGCCGCCGTAATTCCTGAGCCGAAGTCCCACGGCCATCTGCCCGCCCATTGTCTCCGCGCACACCTCATGCACGCGGATATTCTCGGCGTCCAGCGCCGCCGCGATGCGCTCTTCCAGCTGCTCCAGGAAGGTAAAGCCGGTATCCACCTCTTTCCCAAGATTCGCCACCACCCGGGCCACGCCTTTAAGCTGCCTGCCGGTCACCACGCGGGATTCGTCGATTTTCCGCCGCCATTTCAGGCTCAAGAGGTAAGTGCCGAACACGTTCTCCGCCGCCGCGAGCAAACCCTTCACATTGTAGCATTTCTTGATAAACGCCGGGTCAATGCAACTCTCGTCGATATGGCCCTTGCTTTCATACGCTGCAAACAGCCGGCTGAACACGCCGTACGTGCTGAGGAACTCCTTGTCCCAGCAGCTCTTTTTAAACACGCAGTCCTTGCAGGTGCGCTCCGCCACCAACTCCAGCACGTCAGACAGTTCTTCC
>JAAXZP010000225.1 GCA_012719815.1 Christensenellaceae bacterium | reverse complement strand
ATTTCGCAGACTCCGTTGTTGTCGAACCCGATGACCTTGATTTGCTCGGGGATTTTGATGCCCTGAAATTTAAGATATTTAATCGCGCCCATTGCGATGGGGTCGGCCGCGGCCATGATGGCGTCTACTTTAACTCCTGAAGACAAAATGTGCTTGGCGCCGTTGAAGCCCATATCGCGGGCCGACATCGTGCGCTCGGAAGGCGGGAAATAGGTCAGGTTGGGGTCGGGAACGAGCCCGCAGTCTTCCAGCCCCTTCAGGTAGCCTTCGTAACGGGGATTCGTCACCTGAACGTCCCGGGGGAAATTGATATAGGCGATATGGCGGCAGCCCTTGTGATACAGGAAACGGACAGCATTCCGCGAGCTTGTATAGCCTTCGGTGGCAACCAGCGAAATATCGTCGTATATGTGGAACGAGTAGTCGGCAAACACAACGGGCAGTTTGCGCGACAGCGATACGAAATATTCCTGGGCCTGCTTATCCATCTTGTAGGTGCAGTAAATGAGGCCGTCAATACGGCGCTGGAGCAGCTTCTCAGCGTATGCGAGCTCGGCTTCGGTGCTGTTTTGCGTATCGCATAATATCACCATGTATTCGCGCTCATAGGCGACCTGCTCGATGGCCTTGAACATTTCGGTATAGAAGAAGTTGGACGCGTCCGGAATCATAAACGCAATGGTCATCGATTTTTGCGTCCGTATGTTTTTCGCAAAACAGCTGGGCTGGTAATTGAGTTTTTTAATCGCGTCCAGAACGGCCTTGCGCGCTTCTTCGCTGACCGATCCGTTGTTCATCACTCTTGAAACTGTTGATTTGGATACTCCTGCAAGTTTTGCTACATCCCAAATTGTTGCCATAATATTTTCACCAGTAACTAAAAAATAAACCTTTTTATGCTGGTCATGAAGCAGCAATCATTATAAAAACGAATATACGGCTGCATACAGCATAAAAAACGAATATACGGCTGCATACAGCGCAACAGGCCCAGGCTGCACGCAACCCTTTGTTCTTCAGTCGCCGACGCTGCCTGAAGCGACAATGCTGCTTTTTCTATTCGTTAGGGCCACGACAATCCTTTCTCATTTCCAAACAGTTTGGCGCGTTCGGAAGGGTGCTGCGCCGGTAATTCTATAACAAAATCCGGCGCAGCACAATGCTTTTTTGTTTAATACTGCTCGAGTTTGCCTGCAAGCTGCTGATTCAGGTCGAAAATTTTCTCAAGCGTTTCCACATCGCCCGAGCCGTCGATGTTGGGCGTTACCTTATACGCTTTGCTGAGCCGCTCGTTCCAACGCTTGCAGGTTTCCGTAGCGCCCCATTTGCGGTATACCTCGTTGATGTCTTCGCACTCGTAGAAGAGTATCGAGAAGTTTTTGTAACGGTATATCAGCAGTTCGTCTGCGCCGGCGGCTTTGAGCCCTTCCAGCGTCTCGCGCCACGGGTTCTTGTGGAGCTGGACATAGTCTTCCATCTGGTCTTCGTTGATTTCGATCACAAAGCAATAGCGCTTTTTCATTTTTTAACTCCTTTCTCGCCTTCGGATTTTTCGCTTACAGGCGCGGGTCGATGAGAATTTCAATGCCTTCGCCGCGGCGCAGTATCTCGATGCCCTCCTCCGTCTTTTCCAGCGGCAGCGTATGGGTGATCAGCGGCTTGAGGTCGAGTATGCCGCTTTCAAGAATCTTCACGGCAGGGGGGAAGGACGCGTTGGCGATCCATGTGCCCAATACGGCTATTTCCCTGTTGGTAATCATGTGCTGCGGGATTTCGGGTTTGGCGTGTCCGTTGAATCCGAACAGCAGCACGGTGCCACCCTTGCGCACGGAATTGATGCCCGTCATGAGCTGGGTACCCACCACGTCGATGGCGTAGTCGACGCCGATGCGCACGATTTTCTTCACGAAAGTCTCCACATCTTCGGCAGACGGGTCTACCACGTAGTCGGCGCCGCACTTTTTCGCGTATTCCCGCCGCAGCGCTGCGGGCTCGGATACGATGACGGGATAGGCGCCGCACGCTTTCATCATCTGGACGAACATCAGGCCGATCACGCCGGCGCCCATCACGAGCACGCTGTCCCCGGGGCTGACGGGTATCTTGTTCTTGCCGTTGACCAGGCAGGCCAGCGGTTCCGCAAACGCAGCGATTTCGGAGGGCAGATCGTCGGAAATCTTATGGGCAACCTTTTCGGATACGCGTACGTACTCCGCAAATCCGCCGTCCGCGCCGATGCCCATCGGTATTATGTTTTCACACAGATTGGGAAGGTTCTTCCGGCAATACTCGCAAACGCCGCAATAGTCGTTGGGGTTGGTCACAACACGGTCTCCCGGCTTCAAGGTTCGGACTGCGTCGCCTGCTTCGACGACTTTGCCGACCAGCTCATGTCCGAGTATCGTGCCGGGCTCTGCGATGTACCCTGGCGGTACGGACATGATATGCACATCTGTGCCGCAGATCGAGCACATTTCGACCTGCACGATCACGTCATCCGGCTTGCGTATCGTTGGCTTGTCGACTTCGCGGATGGTGAGCACTCCGTTGCCTTCAAAAACGGCCGCGCGCATTTTTTCACCCATATGAATACCTCCTGTGTTTTATTTGTTATTCCTGATGCCCATTGATGCCCATCATTGGACTTTTTACTTTATAGTATCATAAAAAGTGCAGAAGTCAATGAAAAAAGGAAACGTTCCCGTGAAAACGTTACCCTTATTTATATTCGTTACGATTAAGGAATATTCCTTTAAAATCGGGTAAAATTTTTTTTAAAAAAAGAGGAATTTTTATAAAGGTGTCGAATAGTCTAATTAAAAACGGTAACGTTCCCTTAGAATCGTTACCAAGATAACTCACAAGTTGGGTTTCGTGCAATGACTACTTTTAACAATGCTGACCCCTTATAACAAATCTGAGAATACGAGTGCTATGTCTTAAAAATATGAGTACCTATATTTTAAAGAACATGAGCAGCCAAGTCTTATCTTTATCATAACAGATTTCATTAAATGCAGATAGGAGGAATTTGAAATGGGTAAAGTCTATGTGGAGGATACGTCGATTGCCGGCCGCCGTGCGGAAATCGATATTAAGGTTGACAGGATCAAAAAGCTGCTGGAAGCGGAGGGCCTTGATGCGCTGTATCTGGCGCGGCAGGCGAACTTTGCGTGGATTACCGCGGGCGGAAGCGGCGTGGTGACGATGTGTACTGAGGACAGCGTCGCAACGGTACTGATCACCCGGGACGGCCGCCGTTTTGTTTTTGCGGACGCAGTGGAAGCACCGCGGATGAAAGAAGAGCAGCACCTGGAGGAGCTGGGTTTCGAGATACTGACTTGGCAGTGGTTTGATAATCCCAAGGAAGAATACATGAAAAAGATCGTGGGCAGCCTGGATAAGATAGGCTCCGACGTTTACTTTAGCAGCTGCAGGATGATTCGGGACAAGATAAACCCGTTGAGATGGTCTCTCACTGAAAACGAAATCTGCCGCTACCAGTATCTCGGCGACTATATGTCCGAAGCGCTGGAGAAATACCTGGCAACAGTGAAGCCGGGCATGACGGAGTTTGAAATTGCCGGCGGTGTTGCCGGAGCGCTTTGGCCGCAGCAGATTGACCAGGTTCTGTTCCTGGTGGCGACGGACGACCGCATCAGGAAGCACCGCCATCCGATACCGACGAACAAGAAGCTCGAAAAGCTGCTGATGGTGTCCTGCAACGGGCGGTATAAGGGCCTTATCACCACGACAACGCGTATGGTCTACTTTGGAAAGCCTCCGGCCGAACTGCTGCATTGGTTCGACGTGGCGAACGAGATTGAGAACCGTATGATTGAGGCCACCAAGCCGGGCGTGGACGATATTATTCCGCACAGGCTCGGCAAGCAGCTCTATAAGGATCTGGGGTGTGAGGAGATGTACTACTCGCATTATCAGGGCGGACCGCAGGGTTATTACAACCGCGAGTATTCCATCTGTGAATCCATCCATAATATTACGCAGGTCAACCAGTGCTATTGCTACAACCCGGTGGCGCCCGGCGTGAAATCGGAGGACGCGTTTATCGCGACGCCCGACGGCCCGCTGTTTGTCACCAAACCCAAGAGCTTACCCAAGATTGTCAAGGAGATAAACGGCGTCCGTTTCGAGCGGCCCGGCATGCTCATCATCGATTGAAATGCTTTTCGGCACGCGTGGCACCGGAGCACAGTGCCGGTGCCACGCGCACCTGCCATGTCTGGCACAAACCTATGTACATGCTGTAACTGAAAAAGAGGAAGGAGTTTGTCTAATTTCGGTAATTAACAGGGTATTCGATTCTATGCATTGGTAACGTTCCCGAAACAGAGGTGCTGGGGGCATAAGTCTGAAGAACCCTGTCATTCAAAAATTCAATAATAAGGAGATGTATAGCTATGAGCAGTAAGATTAAGTACAGTGCAATTATCGGTTCTTTGGGGCAAACGTGTGACCGATTCATGAAATGCGGATACAAGGATCCGAACGTCGACAAAGTGGAGTTCCCGGATGTAGTGAAGAACCTGGAAAAGATGCAGGTGCTTCAGGGCGTTGACCTGTATCAGGCTCCTACCGGCCCGCTTTCCGATCCGGATACCGTCAACGAGATACTGACGAAGTCCGGCTTTGTGGCATCGTCGGTGCTGCCGCTGGTTTTCGGAGAGAGACGGTGGCAGAAAGGCTCCATCAGCGCGGCGGATAAGAACGTGAGGGACGAGGCGATAAAGCTCATCAAGCAGAACATCGACTTTAACGCCAAGCTGGTGGGCAATCCCAGCGTGAACCTGTGGCTGGGCCAGGACGGTTTCGACTACCCGCTTCAGACCAACTATACCAAACAGTGGAAAGATCTGATTGACGCCGTGCGCGAGCTGGCCGACTACAACCCCAACATCAAGCTGACGCTGGAAGGCAAAATCCGCGAACCGCGCAACAGTTGCCTTGTTGACACCACGATGACGGCGCTGCTCATCTGCATGGAGGTGGACAGGGAGAACGTCGGCGTGGCGATCGACACGGGCCATGTGTTTTACGCGCAGCAGAACGTGGCGCAGAACATCGAGGTGGCGGCGCGCTACGGCAAGCTGTTTATGGTCCACGCCAACGACAACTACAACCTCTGGGACGACGACCTGATTGTGGGCTCGCTGCGGCTGACTGAATACATCGAGATGTTCTACTCGCTCCGCAAGGTGAATTACGACGGCTTCATTGCGGTGGATATTTTCCCGTACCGCGAAGACCAGTACGAAGCCACCCGGCAGAGCGTGCTCAACATGAAGAAGTACGACGAGATCATTGACCGTATCGGCTTCGACAAGCTGAACGACGTGGTCGAAAACGGCGACCCGTGCGAGATGGTGCGCGTGATTCGGGAGGCTGTTTTCAAGTAACCCAAAAGTTTACCGGCAGCAGGTCTCCTGGTTGTGCGCAGGGCCTCGTTTCTGCCTATGCGGGACCTGCCGGAGGAGAGGGTTATGAATAGTTTTGAGTTCTCCAATCCTGTCCGTATAGTGTTTGGGCCCGGCAGCGCGTCGAAAGCCGGCGCGCTGGCGGCCCCATACGGGAGAAAGGCTCTCGTGGTGACGACGCGCGGCAGTGTCAAGCGCCTCGGAATACTGGACAAGGTGATAAAGGCGCTGGACGAGGCTGGCGTTCAGTCCACGGTGCTGAGCGGCGTGGATCCCAACCCCCGGCTGAAAACGGTGTACGAGGGGGCGAAAATCTGCCGCGAGTTTGGGGCGGATATGCTCGTGGCTGTGGGCGGCGGCAGCGTGATTGACTGCGCCAAGGCGATAGCGGTCGGCGCGCTGGACGATGGCGACATATGGGATTTCTTCACGCAGAAGCGTCAGCCGCAGCGGGCGCTGCCCGTGGTGTGTGTGTTGACGATATCCGGCACCGGTTCTGAAATGAACGCCAACAGCGTGATCACCAACGAGGAGACTGACCAGAAATATGTGCTGCGCAGCCCGCTTGTTTATCCCAAAGTATCTGTGATAGACCCGGAACTGATGGTCAGCGTGCCCAAATATTTCACCGCATGCGGCATGGTGGATACCATCTCGCACGTGCTGGAGAAATATTTCGACGGCACGCCGGACACGCCGCTGCAGGACCGAATGGCAGAAGGCGTGGTGCAAACGGTGCTGGAGAGCGCCGAAATACTCAAGCGACCGGAGGATGTGACGCTGCGCGGCGTGCTGGCATGGGCCTCAACGCTGGCGCTGTGCGGCCTGTGTGACGCCGGTAGGGGGATGGGGGCATTTGATGCCCATACGATTGAACTGGAGATCAGCGCGCGCTACGACGTGGCGCACGGCGCGGGGCTGGCGGCGGTGCAACCGGCGTGGCTGGAGCATCTGTGCCGCAAAAGGCCTGAAAAATTTGCGCAGTTTGCCGGACGTATATTCGGTATTCACCGAAGCAGCGCCCTTGAAGCTGGCCTTGAGGGCATTTCGGTATTGAGAGAGCAGTACCGAAAGTGGGGTATGCCGGTGACGCTCAGAGAGATGAACATCCCGAAAGAATCGCTCGGCGAAATTGCCCAGGCTGCTCATAAGTCGCCGCGGGGCGGGCACCTTGATCCGGACGAAGTGCTGGATGTGCTGACTGCCTGCTGGTAATAGCGATATACGCGGCGATATTGATATGAAGGAGAGAGATAAATGCATGACGATGTAATTCTGGAGATCCGCAATGTGAGCAAAAGCTTTTCGGGCGTGCAGGTGCTGTCCGGCATCAATATGCGCGTCCGCAAGGGCGAAGTTCACGTGGTAGTCGGAGAAAACGGCGCAGGAAAGTCGACATTGATGAAGATCATCTCCGGGGTGTACCAGAAGGATGGAGGAGAGCTGCTGTTTGAGGGGAAACCCATCGAGGTAAAGAGCATACGGCAGATGCAGGAGATGGGCATCAGCATTATTCATCAGGAGTTCAACCTGCTGCCCAACAGGACGATCGCCCAGAATATCTTTCTCGGGCGGGAACCGGTGAAAAAAAGAGGGATCCCCGTGATTGACATCGAGGAGATGAACGCCAAAAGCCGCGAGCTGCTGGGTTTCCTCGGCCTTAACGTGGACCCCAGAACGCGCGTGTCGTCTCTGGGTATTGCGCAGCAGCAGATGATTGAGGTGGCTAAAGCGCTGTCGTTTAAATCCAAAGTGCTTATCATGGACGAGCCGACGGCAACGCTGACGCGCAACGAGATATCCAAGCTGTTTGAGATCATCCGCAAGCTCAAGAACGAGGGCGTTTCCATCATCTACATTTCGCACCGGCTGGAAGAGCTCAAGGAGATCGCCGACACCATCAGCGTGCTGCGCGACGGCGCTCTGGTGGGCACGCTGGACGCCAGCGAAGCGACCACCGGCAGGATCATCAAAATGATGGGGGGCCGCGAGATCACCAACCAGTATCACCGCGAGTTCTGCACCGAAGTGGGCGAGGAGGTGCTCCGTATTGACAACCTGAGCTCTTACCGTTTCAAGAACGTGAGTTTAAAGGTACACCGCGGCGAGATCGTCGGCATTTCCGGTCTGGTGGGAGCGGGCCGTACGGAGCTGATAAAGGCGATATTCGGCTTTGACCGGTTTGAAAGCGGCGAAGTCGTTCTGTTCGGCAAGAAATACAGGCGCCTGAATACGTCCATGACGACCCGGCTGAAAGTGGGTCTGGTGCCGGAAGACCGCAAGGATGAGGGCGTCATCGTCGAAATGCCGATACGCGAAAATATCGTGCACGCATCGCTTTCTCAGCTGTTTAAGAACGGCATACTCAACAAAAAGACGGAAGCGGAAACAGCCAACAAGTATGTAAAAGAGCTGGGCATTGTGACCAACTCGATAGACAAGCATGTTGAGTATCTCTCCGGCGGCAACCAGCAGAAAGTGGTTGTGGCCAAATGGCTGTGCGCACAGTGCGACCTGATACTGTTCGATGAACCCACACGCGGTATCGACGTAGGCGCGCGCGAGGAGATATACGAGATCATGAATGCGCTGGTGAAACAGGGCAAAGCCGTGCTCATGATATCCTCCGACATGCCGGAGCTGCTGGGCCTGTGCGACCGCATCTATGTGATGAAGGACGGAAGGATAACTCAGGAGTTTTCGCACAGCGAAGCGACACAGGAGAAGCTGCTGGCGTGCAGCATTTAGGAGGAATGGGTATGAAACAGAAAAAACTGAACTTCCAAAACCGCGAAAAGCTGGGGCTGGTTATCGGTATTGTCGTACTATTCATCATCATGAGCATTCTGGCGGAAGGGTTTTTCAGCTGGTACAACATCCACAACCTGCTGAGAGACAGTTCGATACTTCTCGTTGTGGCCACCGGCATGACGCTGGTGATACTGCTCGGCAAGATCGACATGTCGGCGGGCTCCGTGATGTCGCTGACCGCTATCGTCACCACCATACTGCTGGCCAACGGCGCGCACGTGGTGGTCGCGCTGATGGCGGGCCTGGCGAGCGGCGCGCTGATCGGCCTGCTCAACGGCTACCTGGTGGGCATACAGAAGCTGGACCATTTTGTGACGACGTTTGCCACCATGAGCCTTGCGAAAGGCCTCGCGCTGGTGATCTGCGACGGCGACATCATCAACACGGGCAACAACGACTTTAAAGCGATTGGCGCCAGCACCAGCGTGTTCCTCGGTCTGCACGTGCATATCTGGATTGTCGCCGCGATATTCGCCGTGATGCTGTTTGTGCTGACCAAGACCAAATTCGGTTACCGGGTGTACTCCATCGGCGGTTCGGAACAGGCGGCAATGCTGGCTGGTATCAGCACGCGGGGCACGTATATCCTGTCGTTCCTGATCTCCGGCCTTACGGCATCTGTGGGCGGCATACTGCTGGCCAGCAAAGCCAACAACGGCAACGCGACGATCGGCGATGGCTTTGAGTTCCGCGCGATTGCCACCGTTATCATCGGCGGCACGCCTTTCGACGGCGGTCGCGGCGGCCTTGTGGGCACGCTGATCGGCGCGATACTGATATCGCTGCTGAAAAACGGCCTGAGATTTTTGAACATCACGCCCTCGCTGCAGTATGTGATCATTGGACTGGTTATACTGGTCGTCATCATCACGGATGTCATCATCAACGAGCGGCGCAAACTTGAGGAGCTGAGGAGGGTGGAGCAATGAGTAAGGTAAGCGGATTCATTCTCAAGCAGTCCAAGATCATATTGCTGGTTGTGATCGTGGTGGTGGCGAGCATATTTGCCAACGACCCCGTTGAGAACATATTCACAGTGATCATGAGCCAGGCGACGTTTATGCTGATCTACTGCCTCGGCATGACGCTGGCGATATTGACCGGCGGGCTGGATCTGTCCGTCGGTTCGGTGGCGGCGTTTGCATCGTACATTGGGGCGACGCTGATTATTGAGGGGTATGTGGTGCCGGGCATCATTGTGGGCCTCGCCATCGGCGCAGGCATCGGCGCGATTAACGGGCTGCTGATTTCCAAGGTGAAATTATCGCCGTTTATCGCCACGTACGGCATGGACTGGCTGGTGCGCGGGCTGGTGCTGTTCATACTGGCAGGCAAAAAGATATTCGGATTTGTGCCGGCCTTCACCTCGCTCTCCAAGGGTGCGCTGGTGGGATTCACAAACACCATGAAGATATCCAATCCGTTTGTCATCGCTGCTGTGATAT
>JAAXZP010000224.1 GCA_012719815.1 Christensenellaceae bacterium | reverse complement strand
GCCTTATTTTTCTGCCCGGCATCGAAGTGACCACGTCTGAAGAGGTGCACGTTCTCCCGTATTTCCGTGATGTGAGGGCGGCGCTGGAATTCGGCGACATGGTTTACGCCTCGCTGCCTGACATTGCCAACCGCCCGGAGATATTCGGACGGCAGATCGTGATGAGCGAAAACGACGAGCCCGTGTGTGAGCTGCCCAAGCTGCTGCTTCAGGCCACGCCCTTCTCCATCGAGGATTTCGACCGCCGCGCTCAGGAGGCCGGCGGCTGCGCCATCCCCGCTCATGTGAACAGGGCTTCCTTCTCAGTGCTGGCTAATCTCGGCTTTATGCCGCCCGGCCTTTTCAGGGCCGCGGAGGTATCGCCGAACCTCCCCTGCCCGCCTCTTGACGACGCCCTTTATATACTTCATTCCTCCGACGCGCATCAATTGGGTGATATTTCAGAACCGCGCAATCTGCTGAGCAATATCCATAATCCGTCAGAATTCGTAGATTTTATACTGAATTTCGGAATAAATTAGCAGTTTTCTCCCCTCTCATACTTTTTTTTGTGTATTTATAAAAACTTAATTATTTTTTTCACAAATAGTATGTGCAACACAATGAATATGTGATAAAATATCTGCTGGTTGTTATATTGTTATTTTTTTAACAAAGTTAATATTTGTATATTTAAATAAATTTACAGGAGGAAAGATGCAATCATGACCACGGCAGTGGATGATAAAGCGGTGCGGGAAGAATTTATCCGCTTTATTGAAGAGCAGAAAAAGAAACCCGGCCCTCTGATGCCCATCATGCAAAAAGCTCAGAGCCTGTTTGGCGCACTCACAATAGAAGTGCAGGAGCTTATTTCGGAGCAGCTGGGCATCCCGATGAGCGATGTGTACGGCGTCGCCACTTTTTATTCACAGTTTGCATTAGAGCCGAAAGGAGAACACATCATCAGCGTCTGTATGGGCACGGCGTGCTATGTCCGCAACGCTGAAAAGGTTTTGGACCGTCTGTCCGAAGAGCTTGGCGTCAGCCCGGGCGGGACCACGCCGGACAGAAAGTTTACGCTGGAACCCACGCGCTGCCTCGGCTGCTGCGGCCTTGCTCCTGTTATCATGATCGATGACCAGGTGTTTGGCCGGTTGACGCCGTCGGATGTGCCCGAAGTCCTGGCGAAATTCAAGTGAGGCTATGCGGGATATATCCCTGCACATACTCGACATCGTCGACAACTCGCTCCGGGCCGGCGCCAGCCTGATCCGTATCGGCATCACGGCGGATGAACAGCAGGCCACGCTCACAGTCACGATCGAGGACAACGGCAGCGGCATGAGCGCCGAAATGCTGGAAAAAGTCCGCAGCCCGTTCACCACCACGCGTACGACGCGCAGCGTGGGACTCGGGATTCCGCTGCTGATGGCCGGCTGCGAAAACACCGGCGGATATCTCAGCATCGAGTCTACCCCCGGTAAGGGCACAAAGCTGACCGCGGTGTACGGCATGAGCCATATCGACCGGCCGCCGCTGGGCAACATTGCGGAAACAATCGCCTCTCTGGTGCTGGCAAACCCGCAGGTCGACTTTGTGTTAACGGTCCGTCGAGACGAGTGTTTTGAGTTTGATACCAGAATGATCAAGGACACGCTTCAGGGCGTGCCCATCACGGAACCCTCTGTGATGGTGTTCATTCGAGAATACTTAGAAGAAGGAACCGTAAAGGTTCTGGGAGGACAGGAAATATGAAATCGTTAAAGGAACTGGAAGAAATCAGGAACAAAGCATTGGCTCAGATAGATATACGCAAGAAAGGCGAAGGAACCCGTATAGTGGTCGGCATGGCCACATGCGGTATCGCTGCGGGTGCGCGCCCTGTTCTGACCGCTTTTGTGGAAGAAGTAGCTAAGCGTAATCTCTCATATGTTACCGTCACTCAGACGGGATGCATTGGAGCCTGCCGTTTGGAGCCGATCGTCGAGGGTTATACGCCTGGCGCCGAGAAGGTGACGTACGTGAAGGTGAATCCCGACATGGTTAGCCGCATTGTGGCCGAGCACATTGTGAACGGCAAACCGGTAACCGAGCACACCATCGGCTACAACGAAGAGAAGAAGAACTAAGGAGGATCGCACCATGGTTATTTACCGTTCACACGTCCTGGTTTGCGGCGGTACGGGCTGTACCTCGTCCAACTCGCCGAAAATCATGGAGAAATTTGAAGATGAAATCATAAAAGCCGGCCTCGAAAAAGAAGTAAAAGTGGTTCGGACGGGCTGCTTTGGCCTTTGCGAAGCGGGTCCCATCGTTATCGTATATCCCGAAGGCAGCTTCTATTCGCGCGTTAACGTAGAAGATGTGCCCGAGATCGTGAGCGAGCACCTCTTAAAAGGCCGCATCGTCCACCGTCTGTTGCACAAGGAAGACACCGGCGAAGTGGAGATGTCGCTCAATAACATCGGATTCTACAAGAAGCAAAAGCGTGTGGCGCTGCGCAACTGCGGCGTGATCGACCCCGAGCGCATCGAGGAGTATATCGCATTTGACGGTTACAAAGCGCTGGGTATCTGCCTCACCGAGTATACGCCGCAGCAGGTTATTGACATCATCAAGGAAAGCGGGCTGCGCGGCCGTGGCGGCGGCGGCTTCCCCACCGGCTTGAAATGGCAGTTCTGTGCCAATGAGAAGGCGGATCAGAAGTACGTTATCTGTAACGCGGACGAAGGCGACCCGGGCGCTTTCATGGACAGAAGCGTGCTGGAAGGCGACCCGCACTCTGTGCTCGAAGCGATGGCCATCGCGGGCTACGCCATTGGCGCGACCCAGGGCTATATCTACGTCCGCGCGGAATACCCCATAGCGGTCAAGCGGCTGAACATTGCAATCGAACAGGCCCGTGAATACGGCCTGTTGGGCAAGAACATTTTCGGCACCGATTTCTGCTTTGATATTGAAACCCGTCTGGGCGCCGGCGCGTTTGTGTGCGGCGAGGAGATGGCGCTGATCCACTCCATCGAAGGTTTCCGCGGCGAGCCCACGCCCAAGCCCCCGTTCCCGGCGCAGAAAGGCCTGTTCGGCAAGCCGACCATCATCAACAACGTGGAGACGTTTGCGAACATCCCGCAGATCATTCTCAATGGTCCCGAGTGGTTCGCCTCCATGGGCACCGAAAAGAGCAAGGGTACCAAGGTGTTCGCGCTGGGCGGCAAGATTAACAACACCGGCCTTGTCGAAATCCCGATGGGCACCACGCTGCGTGAGATCATCTATGAGATCGGCGGCGGCATCCCGGGCGGCAAGGCGTTCAAAGCGGCTCAGACAGGCGGTCCGTCGGGCGGCTGCATTCCGGCGGCCCATCTCGACACCCCCATCGATTACGATTCGCTGACAGCCATCGGCTCCATGATGGGCAGCGGCGGTCTTATCGTCATGGACGAGGACAACTGCATGGTGGACGTCGCGAGATTCTTCCTGGAGTTCACCGTGGATGAATCCTGCGGCAAATGCCCGCCGTGCCGTATCGGCACCAAGCGCATGCTGGAGATATTGGAGCGCATCGTAAACGGCCAGGGCCAGGAGGGCGACATCGAGAAGCTGGAAATGCTGGGCAACAACATTAAAAATGCGGCGCTCTGCGGCCTCGGCAAAACAGCGCCCAACCCGGTGCTTTCCACCATCCGGTATTTCCGTGACGAATACGAGGCGCACATTCGCGATAAGAAGTGCCCGGCTGGCCACTGCAAAGCGTTGCTCAACTACATCATCGACAAAACGAAATGTATCGGTTGCGGCGCGTGTGCAAAGGTCTGCCCTGTCAGCGCGATTTCCGGCAAGATCAAGGAACCCTTCGAGATCGATTCGAGCAAGTGCATCAAGTGCGGCGCGTGCATGGCCCGCTGCAAGTTCAACGCGATCGAGAAGAAGTAAGAAAGGAGCAGACATGTTATGGTAACTTTAACGATAGATGGAGTCAATGTGGAAGTGCCCAACGGCACGAGCGTGCTGGAGGCTGCGCGCAGCGCCGGCATCAAAATCCCCACTTTGTGTTATTTGAAGGGCGTCAACGCCATCGGCGCCTGCCGTATGTGCCTTGTGGAGATGATCGAAGGCGGACGCGGCCTGCAGGCGGCGTGCGTGCTGCCGGCTGCCAACGGCATGGTTATCTCGACGAATTCCCCCACCGTTCAGGAAGCGCGGCGCGTCAATCTGGAGCTGATACTTTCCAACCACGACAAGCGCTGCCTCTCCTGCGTGAGAAACCAGAGCTGCGAGCTTCAGAAGCTCTGTGAAGAGCTGGGCGTGGATGACGTGCCCTATGAAGGCGCTGACTTCAACCGCCCGCTGGACACCGGCTCCGCTTCGATCGTGCGTGACCCCAACAAATGCGTACTGTGCCGCCGCTGCATCGCCATGTGCGGCAATATCCAAAAGATCGGCGCGGTGGGCGCTACCCAGCGCGGCTTTAAGACAATCGTTGAGCCGGTGTTCGGCAAATCCTTAAAGGATGTGCCGTGCGTCAACTGCGGCCAGTGCATCACGGTCTGCCCGGTGGGCGCGCTGACCGAGCGCAGCGAAATCAACAACGTGTGGAACGCGATCCACGACAAGACCAAACACGTCGTCGTCCAGACGGCTCCGGCTGTGCGCTTTGGTTTGGGCGAGGAGTTCGGCATACCGGTAGGCACCAGCGTCACCGGCAAGATGGTGACTGCGCTCAAGCGTCTGGGCTTCGACAAGGTATTCGACGTGGATTTCTCTGCGGACCTCACCATCATGGAAGAAGGGCACGAGCTGCTCAATCGCATCAAAAACGGCGGCAAGCTGCCGATGATCACGTCGTGCAGCCCCGGCTGGATCAAGTACTGTGAGCACTTCTTCCCGGATTTCCTGGAGAACCTCTCCACGTGCAAATCCCCCCATCAGATGGGCGGCGCGATCATCAAGTCGTACTATGCTGAGAAGTTCGGCATCGATCCGAAGGATATCTACGTGGTATCGATCATGCCGTGTACAGCGAAGAAGTTCGAGAAAGAGCGCGATGAGATGGGCAGAAACGGCTTGAGAGATGTGGATGCGGTACTGACCACGCGCGAGCTGGCCAAGATGATCAAGCAGGCCAACATCGACTTCGCGCGGCTGCCTGACAGCGACTTCGCTCGTGTTCTAGGTGAATCCACCGGCGCCGGCGTTATATTCGGCGCGACGGGCGGCGTGATGGAAGCGGCGCTCAGAACCGTGGCCGACGTCCTCACCGGCGAAGACCTCAAGGACGTGGATTACGAGTGCGTCCGCGGCATCGACGGCGTCAAGGAAGCTGCGCTCAACATCGGAGGCATGGAGATCAAAGTCGCGGTGGCCAGCGGCACGGGCAACGCCAAAAAGCTGCTGGAAAAGGTGCGCTCGGGCGAGAAGTTCTATCACTTCATCGAGATCATGGGTTGCCCCGGCGGCTGCGTGACGGGCGGCGGACAGCCGATCATCTCCGCGCAGGACAGGATGGACATCAACCCGTATGTGCTGCGCGCCAAGGCGACATATGCCGAGGATGCCAGCAAGCCCAAGCGCAAGTCGCACGAGAACGAAGAAGTCAAACTGCTGTACAAGGAATTTTTGGGCGAGCCCAACAGCCACAAGGCCCACGAGTTGCTGCATACGCACTATCAGGCGCGCCCGAAATACCAGTAATAGCAAGGCCCCGGAAGACCGGGGCTTTTTTTGTTTTTCTGCCAGTTTATCGGTTTATTGTCTCTGATTATTCATTTTTCTCTTTGATACGTGCCAGCACGCTGTCCGCCACAGCATCGGCCAGGGCTATGGCCTCGCCCATCTGGCAAGGCTTCAGCGACGAATGGATGACGAGCGGCGGCGCCAGCAGCGTCATATCCTTCATCCTGCCGATCATCTCCTCCATCACCTTATGCGCTACCGGTGCCCAGGACCCGTTACCCACCAGAGCCACCTTGCGGCCCCGCAGGTTCAGCACGGCCATGTCGTGCAGCAGCGAGTGCATGGCAAAATACAGCCCGTTGTTATACGTGGGCGACGCGAAGATGAGGTGGCTGTATTTGAACGCGTCCGCGATGATATACGACGGGTGCGTCTTGGAAACGTCGTACATGCGTAAATCATTCACGCCGCGCTCCGACAGCCGTCCCGCGATCACCGCGGCGGCGTTTTCGGTGTTGCCGTACATCGACGCATACGCGATCACCACGCCGCTCTTCTCCGGTTCATAGCGGCTCCACTTGTCGTATTTTTCGATGAAATTCGGAAGGTTCTTCCGCCATACCGGCCCGTGCAGCGGGCATATCATGTCAATGTCAAGCCCGGATACCTTGGCCAGAGCCTGCTGCACCTGCTGGCCGTAGCGCCCCACAATATTGGTGTAATAACGGCGCGCCTCGTCCAAGAAAAACCCGTCGAAATCCAGTTCGTCGGCAAACAGGTTGCCATGAAGCGCACCGAACGTGCCAAACGCGTCCGCCGAAAACAGCACCTTGCTGGTCATGTCATACGTCATCATCACCTCGGGCCAGTGCACCATAGGGGCGAAGATGAACTTCAGCGTATGTGCGCCCAGACAGAGCGTGTCATTTTCCTTCACTTCATGGCAGCGCCCTTCAATATCGAAATTATAGAACTGCCGGATTATTTGAAACGTCTTGGCGTTTCCGACGATCTTCATATCCGGAAAACGGCTGCACAGTATGTCGATGCTGTCGCAGTGATCCGGCTCCATGTGGTTGACTATCAGATAGTCGATAGAACGCCCACTCAGCACATGATCAATGTTTTCAAGAAACACCTGCAGTATGGCGGAGTCCACCGAGTCGACCAGCGCCACCTTGTCGTCCATAATCAGATACGAGTTATACGCCACGCCGCCCGGCAGCGGGAACATGTTTTCAAACAGCGCCAGACGCCTGTCGCTCGCGCCCACCCAGTAAATGTTGTCCTTTACATGCTGTGAAATATGCACGTTGCTTCACCCCTCTATAAAATAGAATAAATATCAGTCACAAAGAAAACACATTACGCGCCTATCTCAGTGATCACGTCTGTTGCCAAAGCCGCCGTAATCATACCCTCCACATCCAGAGCAGCCTCCGCGTCGCGTATCGTTTCCATGCGCGGCCTGGTAACCGGATGTTTGGGCACGAACACCGTGCAGCAGTCCTCATACGGCAGTATGGACGTCTCAAACGTGCCAAAACGCTCCGCAAGGTTGGTGATCTCCAGCTTGTCCAAACCGATCAGCGGGCGCAGTACCAGCATATCCACCGCGCTGTCGGTGACGCCCAGGCTGTCCAGCGTCTGGCTGGCCACCTGGCCCAGGCTCTCCCCCGTCACCAGCGCTTTGCAGCCGTCCGCCTCGGCGATGCGCTCCGCGATGCGCATCATAAAGCGGCGCATCAGCACCGTCAGATAGTCGGACGGGCCCTTTTCATACAGCGTCATCTGGATATCGGTAAAGCGGATGGTGTGCAGGCGGATGGGCCCCGTGTAGCGCGCCATCAGTTTTGCCAGATCGTGCACTTTCTCCAGAGCCTTCTCGCTGGTGTACGGAAAGCTCTCAAAGTGCACCGCGGACAGCGCCACGCCCCGCTTGGCGATCATGCAACCCGCCACCGGGCTGTCGATGCCGCCGGACAGCAGCAGCGCCACCCGGCCGTTGCAGCCCACCGGCATGCCGCCCGGCCCCATCAGTACGCGGGTGTAGCAGTACGCTCCATCGCGGCGTATCTCGATATACGCTGTCAGCTCCGGATTGCTGAGGTTTACCTTGAGCCCCTGAACGCTTTTTAATATCACGCCGCCGGCCTTTGCGGCGATCTCGTTGGAATTTAACGGGAAACGCTTGTCCGCACGTTTCGCCTCCACGCGGAACAGCACAGTGTCTTTAGAAATCTTCGCACGTTCTTCCGCCACCAGACCCGCTAAAACCGCAGCAGCCGCGTCAAAATCCTGTGGCAGACGGATAGCCGGGCTGAACGAATGGACGCCGAAAACACGCCCTAAAATGCCCAGAGCGGCGTCCAGCTTTTCGTCCGGGACGTTCTCCACATAGACGCGGCTTTCTCCGCGCCGAACGACAGCGCATTCAATCGGTGCCAATGCGCTTTCGAGGTTGCGCACCAGGGCTTTTTCAAAATACGGGCGGTTGAGTCCTTTTAAATGTATCTCCGTATACCGAATGATGATAACGTTTTCCATGATGCTATTTCCTTGAAAACCTCCTCAGCACGTTGACAGTATTCCTCAATATATCCAGGCAAACAGCCACTTCTTCAGGCGTATTGTCGGCACAGAAGCTGATACGCACCGTGCCCTCGGCCTGTGCACGGCTCACGCCGCACTCAAGCAACACCCGGCTTAATTTGCCGCGTGAGCATGCCGCGCCTGTTCCGATC
>JAAXZP010000223.1 GCA_012719815.1 Christensenellaceae bacterium | reverse complement strand
GACATCTATTTCGTGGCGTTTTACATCAGCGCGGTGGTGACGGGGATTGTGATCGTGTGTCACTGGGGGTTAAAATCGTCCGACGAGAGGGTAAGAAAGCAGTCCAAGCTGCTGTTCGTGACGTTTGCCGCGGCGCTGGTGCTGGGGACGATGACCGACATGGTCGCCAATGCGATGCTGCCGTTCAGAATACCCCAGATGGCTTCGCTCTGGGGACTGATTCCCATATCGGGGATTTATATCTCCATGCGGCGCTACGGATTCATGAACCTTCCGCGGGACAACGCCGGAGAGGAGATATTGAGCGCGTCGGCGCGTAAAAAGCTGTACCGGAACGTCACGCCCGCGCTGCTGGTGGGCTCGGGGCTGCTGTTTATCACACAGTATTTGATAAACCCGGCTGGCAGGCAAGTGCTGGCGCTGGTGCTCAGCGCGGGCTTTCTGGCTACCGGCGTGGGCGTGTTCATCGTGAGCCGCCTGAGGCTCAGCAACAGCCAGAAGGACTTTATCAATATCATGGGGCTGGCGGTGTTAATGCCCGCCCTCATACTGTGCTACGTGGAGTACGGCGGCATCACGGTATGGGCTTACCCGTTTCTGCTGATGTTCGTGGCGCTGGTCTTCGACAGGCGCGTGGTGCTGGCCAACGTCGCGTTTCTCGCCCTGCTGGCGCAGGCGATGGTGTGGATGCTCAAGCCGCAGGTCGTGGTCGTCATCGACAAAATCGCCTATATCACGCGCATCGGGATATTCGGTATCGGTATCGCGCTGGCGTCTTTTGTCAACAAGATATACATATCGAGGCTCCAGCAGAACGCCGACCAGGTCAGGCTGCAGGCGATGGTGTCGGACATCTCCTCGGACTTCATAACGGCCAATCAGGAGAACATAGAGGAGAAGATGGCGTCGCTGCTCGCCAAGACCGGCGCGTTTTTCGGGGTGGACAGGGCTTACGTATGCTTATTGGACGGGAGGAACCATACGCCGCACCTGGTGCAGATGTGGTGCGCCGAGGAGCAGGGCGACGGCAGCGTATTCCAGACGGCAGGCATTGTGCCCTGGTGGGTGCAGGACATACGCAAGCGCGAGGTGGTGCATATACCCGATTATACCCGCAAGGCGGCGGAGATGGGCAAAGCCGCGATACCGGGCGTCACGTGCCGCTCGCTGCTGGCTATTCCTGTGGTCACGCATGAGAAGGTGCTGGGCTTTTTGGGCTTCGAGAACGTGAAAACGGCGCGGACGTGGAAAGAGGAGCATATCAACCTGCTGAAAGTGCTGGCCAACATACTGGCGGACGCCAAGCTCAAGGCGGAGGCCGAGAAGGAAATCAAAATGAGGGCGTTCTACGATCACCTGACGGGGCTGCCCAACCGGTACCTGTTCAAGGAGAAGCTGAACCAGGCCATTCTGGACGCCGAGCGCACCGGTCGCAAGGTGGGCGTCATATTCCTCGACCTGGACTCGTTCAAGGCGGTAAACGACACGATGGGGCACGAGCGGGGCGACGAACTGCTGAAAATGATAGCCGACAGGCTGAGAAAATGCGTGCGCAAGTCGGATTCCGTGTCGCGCTTCGGCGGCGACGAGTTCCTGCTGATGATCAACAACCTCGTCCACGAGAACGATATCGTCAAGGTGGCGGACAAAATCATGGAGGTGTTCCGGAATCCGCTGGCGCTCAAAGGGCAGGAGTATTACATCACGGCGAGCGCCGGCATCGCGATGTATCCGGCAGACGGCCAGGATGCCAACAAGCTGATCAACAATGCGGATATCGCGATGTACAGCGCCAAGGAAGCCGGCAAGAACCAGTACGCGATGTGTTCGAACGAGATGAAAGAGGCCATCAACGTCAAGGTGGCTTTGACTACCAACCTGTACCGGGCGCTGGACCGCAGCGAACTGGTGCTGTATTACCAGCCACAGATATCGCTGCAGACGCAGCGCATTATCGGTATGGAGGCGCTGCTGAGGTGGAAAAGCCCGGAGCACGGGCTGGTGAACCCCAGCCAGTTCATACCGCTGGCCGAGCAGACCGGACTTATCAACCCCATCGGGGAATGGGTGCTCATGGAAGCCTGCCGGCAAAACAAGGCGTGGCAGGACGCGGGGCTGCCGCTGGTGCGCGTGGCGGTGAACCTGTCGGTGATACAGCTGCGCAACCCGAGGCTGAAGGAAATCGTGCGGGATACGCTGGAGGCGACGGGCTTGGAGCCCAAGTGGCTGGAGCTGGAGATTACCGAAAGCGTGGCGATGCGCGAATCCGACTATATCGTGGGCCTTCTGTCCCGGCTGAAAGCGCTGGGCGTGACGCTCTCCATCGACGATTTCGGCACCGAGTATTCGTCGCTTTCGCGCCTCAAGACGCTGCCGGTGGACAGGATCAAGATGGACATGCAGTTTGTGCGCGGCATCGACGAGAGCGAGAAGGACCAGGCCATCACCAAGGTCATCATCAACCTGGCCAAGAGCCTGGGGCTGAAGGTGATCGCGGAAGGCGTGGAGACCGAGTCGCAGATGAATTTCCTGTATCACCGGATGTGCGACGAGGTGCAGGGTTATTACTACTACAAGCCGATGCCTGCGGAGGAGGCGGAACAGGTGCTGCGCGAAGACATGCTCAAAGCCGCCCAGCCGGCAATCGGCTGACACCGGCGGGAAACATTGACAGGCCAATAGGGCAGGGTTACAATCAAATTGAAACCCTGCCTTTGTTTTTCCCGGTAAAACTGATGGTTTGTTGGTGATTTCCGGAAGCGGATTCCGGAGCGGCTTTACAAGGAGGGGTCAGGATGTTTAAGAGGCTGGTTGTAGCCGTTGACCAATCGGCGGTATCCCGGGCGCTGGTGGAGGCCGTCGGCCACATGGCCCCGCTGGGAACCCGGGAAGTCCTGCTGCTGCACTGCGTGACCATCAACGATCTTACCTCCATCTCGCTCTCTTACACGCTGGAATACCTGGACAGGATCTTAAAGGAGCTGAAAACGGAGCTTTCAAGGCACGGCATTGACGTCAAAACGCGCATCGTGCCGGGCAGCCCGCGCAGCGAAATTTTCCATGTGGCCATCAATGAAGGGTATGGCGTGATCGTGGTGGGCGCGAAGAAGCACGCCGCCGCGGAGCCGCTTTTCGGCGGGCTGGCGTTTGACCTTATTCACCAGGCGCCGAGGCCCGTGCTGACCGTGCGGCTGAAGGAGGACGCGCCCGCTCCGACTGATCTTACCCGTCACGTGCTGCTGCCCACCGATTTCTCGGAAAACGCGGCGCAGGCGGTTGAGGCGCTGCTCGCGCTGGTAAAGCAGGGCGCGGTGCGCCGGGTGACGCTGCTGCACGTGCAGGACCAATCGCGCATCGGCAAGGCGCTGCAGGACAAGCTGGGCGAGTACAACGCCATCGACGGGCAGCGGCTGGACGGGCTGAAGAAAAAGCTGGAGTCGGCGGGCGCGGAGGTGGATACGCTGATCCGGTTCGGGTCGCCCTCGGTGGAGACGTTGAAGACGATACAGGAGCTCTCCGTTTCGCTGGTGGTGATGGG
>JAAXZP010000222.1 GCA_012719815.1 Christensenellaceae bacterium | reverse complement strand
GGTACGGTGAGCGCCAGCTGAACAAGCGCAAACACGAGAGGGAAGTCGTGGGAGCTCATAAAGCGCGGCAGCGGCAGCCTGACAAACGGTATCATATGCCCCATCGCGATATACAGTATCGGTACGGAGAATACAGCGGCGATGATCAACCGGATGCGCATATTCCTTAGATCAGCCTGCCTTTTTTCGCTCTCGATATCGCGCGCCACTTCGCCCTCAACATCCTTCGGCGTATACCCGGCGTTTGTGATCGCCGCCTTTATTTCCGACAGCTTTACCTGAGCGGTGTCGTATTCAATCGCCGCCCTGTTCGTCGCGAGATTCACCGAGGCCGACTTGACGCCATTCAGTTTCTTTACCGCTCTTTCCACCGCCGCGGCGCAGGCGGCGCAGGTCATCCCTTCCACCGCCAGTTCCACACGTTTGGTCGACGGCATATCTTCAAGCAGCCCGTACCCGGCGTCCTCAACGGTTTTTTTCAGCTGCTCGAATCCCGTCATACTTTCGTCGAAAAGCACCGTCATTTTTTCCGTCGCTATATTGACAGCGCACTCGGCGACGCCCGGCACCTTGGCCACAGCCTTTTGCACATGCGTCGCGCAGGAAGCGCACGACATCCCGGTTACTCTGTACGTTTTTTCGACCATGCCTTTCCCTCCCTGTCAGTGGCACGACGCCCCGCCAGCCAAAGGATTGCTCTGGCTGAAGTCATACGCCGCCACTTCTTTTTTAATCTCCTCGACATCGATGCTCATAAGGGCGTCCACAACCCTGACGTAGCCGGGGGACAGCGTCGGATAGCTAACAAAGGTGAAATCCTCCGCCGGCGAAAGCAACGGTGTTTCCATCTGCCCGCTGCCGATGTCCAGCACTCCATTATACTCCGAGAATATGACGAAATTATAGCTTTCGTTCAAATTTTCAGGCTTAAACCCTATTATCATATCAATATCCTTTTGGACAACCAGCAGTGCAGGCGAGAATCCCGAGTCGTCCATCGTCACCGTCAGTTTCTGCAAGCCGTCCTTAACTTCCGCGACCTGGTATTTCTCCACATCGATAGCCGCGACATCCGGGCTGCCCGAGACCGCCTCTCCTTCCGTTTCCGCTTCGGATTCGGACAATGCCTCGCTGCCATCAATGCTATCCAACAACCTTAATTTTTCCATATATCATGCCCATCCAACAAGTATAATCGAACGTGCCAGCCAGTTCGGGAGTAAACTCAAACATATTATCCCCCGGCTTCAGTTCCCGCTCGATGCCGAACGCCGGGAATACAACCGCGTTGTTGCAGCCGTTGATGTTTTTATCCTCGGCCCTGATATTGAACCTGACCGGAATGCCTTTCTGCACCAGTATAGACGGATATTCCGAACGTGCCAACGGCGCCTCGACCTCCTGCACGCCGTCGTTCAGGCTCGCAACGTAATAACCTCCCGCTTTGCCCGAGGCGGTTTCTTCCTGCGGGCCTGCGTCCGAGCCTGCCGCAGCGATTCCCGAACCGCCATCAATATTCATGTTCAGCCCCAGCAGCCCGCCTGCACTCACCAGCATGACAACCGCTATCAGTATGACGAGCACAGCGCTGACGCGCGTGATCACCCGCGTAAACCTGCCTTTGAGCACCGAGAATACAACCCCCGCGCCCAGCATCAAAGGCACCGTCCCCAGGGAAAACAGCAGCATCGATATCGCGCCCAATAAAACGGAACCAGTGGAAAGCGCGTACAGCTGCATGGCCTGCAGCGGCCCGCACGGCAAAAGCCCGTTTAACAGCCCCACGATAAACGGCCCTTTACCCTGTTTTGCTTTGCCGGCGCGGCTGGAAAGCTTTGCAGGCAGCCTCGGCACCAGCCACCAGGGAAGCCAGCCCAGCATGGAAAGGCCCATCAGTATCATAAAGACCGCTGCCACCAGCATGATGGCGCCTTTCACCGCCGCGCTGACAAACAATACCGAGCCAATGCCGCCCACCATACCGCCGATGACGGTGTATGATATCACCCGGCCGAGGTTATAAAGCAGCGGCCTTTTCAGGCTTCCCCGGCTGTCGTCAGCCGCGCCCACGCTCTGGGACAGGTTGATGCCGCCGCACATCGCAATGCAGTGCACGCTCGTCAGCAGGCCGGTGACAAACAGCGCAGCCAGCGATATCGACTGGTCAATCTTCGGTATCAGGTTGATAAAATCGAAGCCGACAGTGTATTTTGCGATGAAATACAGAGCAAGCACTATCAGGAATATTGGCAAGACCTTTCCCACCGGATGCCGCCTGCCGGGCTCGCCCACGCTTTTTACGGCATACCCCTGTTCTTCGATCGCAGCCCTGATGTCGTTTTCGGTAAGCCTATCCGCGTCGAATACGACTTCCGCTTTTTTGCGCGGAAAGGAAACATCAGCGGAAATAACGCCTTCCAGCTCTTTAACCGCATTCCGGATTCTTTTCTCGCAATGCGCGCATGTCATTCCCGATATGTGAAATATCGCTGTTTTCCTGTCCATTTTGATGCTTTTTCCCTTTATCGGATAAAAATTAAAGCGTCCGGCTGCGTTTCAATATAGCGAATCGGTATGGAGATTTGATGAAGAAAACAATAGTCCGAACGATATTAAGAAACCATCATTTAATAGCTCCCTACAGTCTTAATAAAAAAGCCGGTTTTGTCAACCGGCTTTATCACCTGGGTATTTTCAGGCTTTATTGAGCAGCTCCGCAGACTTTTCTCTTGCTCTTGGGGTTTTCTGCCCACAGCTTATCGGCCACTTCCGCCCACGCCTTGGCAGTCTCCTCTGTTTTGCTGCAAAGCACTTCCACATCTTCAGGCGCTTCCATATCCGTCGATTTCGCGCCGGATTCTTTCACCATGGCTACGAGCATCTCGGGATTATCCAGGCACGGGCACGGACGCAGCAGGTTGTCGTTAAACGGCTGGCGCTTGCGATAAGCCATGAACAGAGGAGAGCGCAGCGCATCCAAAAGCGATACGTCATGGATGTTGACATTGGAGTAATGAATGAATGCGCAGGGCTCCACATCGCCGGCCGCGTTAATGTGCAGGTAACGCCGTCCGCCTGCAATGCATCCTTCAGAGAATTCCCCGTCGTTCCAGAAATCCATTGCAAAAATGGGCTTGGTCTCGCGTATTTCACGGATGCGCCGGTACATATAGGCGCGCTGCTCGGGAGTCACCAAAAGATCTACCCGTGCATCCTTTCCGACAGGCATATAGGTGAAGTTCCAGGCAAAACGGCATCCGCGGGCGATCATATCATCAACAAATTCGTCGGAGCCGACGCTTTCCGTATTATAGCGGTGGTAGCAGGTAGAATACCCGAACAACAGCCTGTGCTTGCGCATACGCTCCATCGCTTCAATGACTTTGCGATAGGTGCCCTTGCCGCGCCTCATATCGGTGGC
>JAAXZP010000221.1 GCA_012719815.1 Christensenellaceae bacterium | reverse complement strand
CGTCATGATGCCCGGCCAGTCCGCCCCCGCGCCGATCTGATTGAGACCGCCGTCCGCGCCGCACGGCACCACGGGAATCCCCGCCGGCAATCCCAGTGCCGCCGCGCCCGCCCGGGAGAGCGGCTGCATGTCGCCAAAGCCCACAAGCCGCGGCAACGATTCGCGCCCGACACCCGCGAACTGCAGCACCTCGTCGTCATAATCCCGGGTGTTGATGTTCAGCAGCCCGGTGCCCGAAGCCATGCAGGCCGTCTCCGCAAACTGCCCGGTCAGCCGGTAGAAGTTGTACGTCCCCTGCCCCATCGCGTAATGCCGGGCAAGGTCATGGCCCTGCCGCTTAAAGTTCATCAGCTTGAACGCCGGGTAGATGGCACTCACCATGCATCCGGTGCGCCGGTAAAACCAGTCGGTGAACGCCGCGTCGTGCCGTAGCTCGGCACACAGCGGCTCCGCGCCGGTATACGGCCACTGGTAGACTGGCGTGACGGGCCTTAGGTTTTTGTCCAGCAGCGTCACACTGTGCCAGGTGCCGGAAAGCGATATCACGTCCACGCGCTGGTTCGCGCAGAGCTGCCTGCCCAGCGCCGCAGTCTGCTCAAACACGCTCTCGGCGTCCTGCACAGCCGCATCGCCGCACGCAAAAACAAAAGGAGCCGTGCGCACCTCAACGCGCCCGGTCTCCGTATCGTATATCATCGCCTTTGCGGAGGTGGTGCTGGACTCCAAAACCAATCCTGTCACGACATTTCCCCCTCCTGTAAAACTCCCTTTGATTATATCACAGTTTCAGGACAGCCGCTGCTTGAAATCCTCGTAACCGAACGTTTTCACGATGCGGATCTCTCCGTCCCTGCCGCGCACGGCGATGGCGGGCAGCGGCATGCCGTTGAACGTGTTGTTCTTCACCATCGTGTATATCGCCATGTCGCAGAACGCCAGCCTGTCGCCGGCTTTCAGCGGCGCGTCAAACGAGTAATCGCCGATCACGTCGCCCGCCAGGCACGTCGGCCCGGCCAGACGGTACGTATACGCCTTCTCACCCGGCTGCCCCGCGTCCATCAGCGGCGGGCGGTACGGCATCTCGATCACGTCGGGCATGTGGCACGCCGCGGACGTGTCCAGTATCGCAATATCGATGCCGTTGCTTACCACGTCCAGCACGGTGGTCACCAGCCAGCCGGCGTTCAAAGCCACCGCCTCGCCCGGCTCGATGTACACCTGTACGTCATACTTGTCGCGCACACGGACGAGCTCGGATACCAGCAAATCCACGTCGTAATCCGCCCGCGTCACGTGATGCCCGCCGCCCAGATTGAGCCACTGCATCCGGCCAAAATACGCGCCGAACTTCTTCTCCGCCGCGCGCAGCGTCGTCTCCAGCGCGTCCGCGTTCTGCTCGCACAGCGTGTGCATGTGCAGCCCAGTAATGCCATTAAGCCTGTCAGGCTGAAAATTCGCCGCCGTGATGCCGAGGCGCGAGCCCGGCGCGCACGGGTCGTATATCGCGTGCGTCTGCGTGGAGCACTCCGGGTTGATGCGCAGCCCGCATTCGCAGCCGGCGTCCAGCGCCTGCCGCCCGAAGCGTTCCCACTGGGCGAACGAGTTGAACACGACGTGGCCGCACAGGCGGGTGATCTCCGCCATGTCCTCCGCCTTATACGCCGGGGAATACACGTGCGTCTCCCCGCCGAAGTGCTCGGCGCCGAGCTTTGCCTCAAACAGCCCGCTCGCCGCGGTACCGTGTAAAAACTCCCGCATCAGCGGGTACAGGCTATACATCGAAAACGCCTTCTGCGCCAGCAGCACTTTGCAGCCGCTGCGCTCCGCCACGCTTTTCAGTTGCGTAAGGTTGCTTATCAGCCTGCCCTCGTCCACCACATAACACGGCGTGGGCAGAGCGTTCATCCAGCTTTCCATCAGTCCACCAGCACGGGGTTAAAGTCTTCCTTCCACGGCAGCCCCCACTTATTCAGCGCGTCCATAAACGGGTCGGGGTCAAACTGCTCCATGTTGAACACGCCCGGGCCTTTCCATGTGCCGGTCATCAGCATCATCGCCCCGATCATCGCGGGTACGCCGGTGGTGTAGCTGACGGCCTGGCTGCCCACCTCGCGGTAGCATTCCTGGTGGTCGCACACGTTATACACGTAATAGGTGCGCGGCTTGCCGTCCTTTATCCCCTTGAATATGCAGCCGATGTTGGTCTTGCCCACAGTGCGCGGCCCCAGCGTCGCCGGGTCGGGCAGCACCGCCTTCAAAAACTGCAGCGGAATAATCTTCTGCCCCTGAAATTCGATGGGCTCTATGGACGTCATGCCCACGTTCTGCAGGCACCTTAGGTGCGTGAGGTAGCTCTCCCCAAACGTCATGAAGAACCGGATGCGCTTCACGCCGCGTATGTTCTTGGCGAGGCTCTCAATCTCCTCGTGATGCAGCAGGTACATGTCCTTTTTGCCCACGCCGTCAAAGTCGTACTCGCGCTTAATCTCCATCGGCTCGGTATGCACCCAGCGACCGTTCTCCCAGTAGCTGCCCGGCGCGGTCACCTCGCGGATGTTGATCTCCGGGTTGAAGTTGGTCGCGAACGGATAACCGTGGTCGCCGCCGTTGCAGTCCAGTATGTCTATCTCGTGTATCTCGTCGAAATAGTGCTTCTGCGCATACGCGCAAAACACGTTGGTCACGCCGGGGTCAAACCCGCTGCCCAGAAGCGCCGTAATGCCCGCATCCTTAAACCGGTCGTGGTACGCCCACTGCCAGCTGTACTCAAACTTGGCGGTGTCCGGCGGCTCGTAGTTGGCAGTGTCCACGTAATGCGTTTTCGTTTTCAGGCACGCGTCCATCACGTGCAGGTCCTGGTACGGCAGCGCCAGGTTGATCACCACGTCGGGGCCAAAGCGCTCGATCAGCGCCGCCAGCTCGTCCACGTTGTCAGCGTCGATCTGCGCGGTATGAACCTTCGTTTTGCCGCCGTCCAGCTTGGCTTTCAGCGCGTCGCACTTCTCCTTGGTGCGGCTCGCGATCATGATCTCCTCAAACACCTCAGAGTTCTGGCAGCACTTGTGCGCCGTCACGCTGGCCACGCCGCCCGCTCCGATAATCAGCGCCTTTCCCATGGTTGCATATCCTCCTTTAATCATAAAGACCTTGGAGGCGCTACCTCCAAACCACCGCCAAAGGGGCAACGCCCCTTTGGAATCCCGTCAGGAAAATGCCATACGGCATTTTCCATAATCTATCACCTCACGTCAGGTTGTCCATCCCAAATTTTTTTCCGGAGGAAATGCGGAGCATTTCCGGTTAGCTTTTGGTCCTTTTTCTCAGAAAAGAACTAGGGGTGCGGGAGCAAAGCCCCTGCGGGCTTTCTTACATCGCCAGCAGCATTTCGCGCAGCAGCTTGAGCGCCACCGCGACGGACGCGCCGGACGGGTCGTACACCGGCGACAGCTCCACCAGATCGCACCCGACGATATTAAGCCGGCACACTTCAAACACCGCTTCCAGCAGCTCCTTAAACGTCACGCCGCCCGGCTCCGGCGTCCCCGTGCCGGGAAACACCGACGGGTCCAGCACATCCAGGTCCAGCGTGAAATACACCGGCTTGTCCATCAGGCGCATCACCGTCTCCTTAAGCCCGCCGAAGCCGAACTTGCTCATCTTCACGTGGCCTTCCGCCGCCCAGAGAAACTCCGGCCTGTCGCCCGAACGGATGCCGAACTGGTAAATGCGCCCGTCGCCCAGTATGTCCCACACCCGCCGGATCACCGCCGCGTGCGACATCGGCGCGCCGAGGTAATCGTCCCGCAGGTCGGCGTGCGCGTCAAAATGCACCACGTGCAGGTCGGGATACGCCTTCGCCGCCGCCCGTATCGCCCCCAGCGACACCAGATGCTCCCCGCCGATCATTACAGGCCGCTTGCCGTCGGCGATAATCCGCGCGGCCTGCTCCTCGATGGCGTCCAGCGCCGCCTGCGCGTCCCCGAAACACAGCTCCAGCTCTCCGAGGTCGCACACCGCCTTGTCCGCGATATCGCGGTCAAGGTACGGGCTGTACGTCTCCAGCGCGTACGATTCCGCGCGCATCGTGCGGCTGCCGAACCGCGCGCCGGGCCGGTAGCTCGTCGTGGAATCAAACGGCGCCCCGAATATCACCGTATCGGCGTCTTCATAGCTCTTGTCGCACCCGAGAAAAGTCTGCATCATTCCACACCCTTGATTAAGTCTTCCACATAGGTGGGCAAAGCAAACGCCGCTTTGTGCAGATTGGTGTTATAATACCGCGTTTTTATATTCAGAGCGTTCCACCTGTCCGCGTCCAGGTGCTGTACCGGATGATACTTCTTAGACGAAAACCCGAACAGCCAGTGCCCGGACGGATACGTGGGAATATGCGCCTGATACAGCCGCGACAGCGGGAACGAGAGCACGATCTGCTTGTGGATGCGGCGTACCGCCGCCGCATCGTCCGGGTAAAACGGGTTTTCGTGCTGGTTGACCAGTATGCCGTCCTCTTTCAGCGCCTTGAAGCAGTTGCCGTAAAACTCCTTGGTGAAAAGGCCTTCGCCCGGCCCGAACGGGTCGGTGGAATCCACAACGATGATGTCATACAGGTCGCTGCACCGCCGCACGTATTTCAGCCCGTCCTCGTAGCGCACGTTCACGCGCGGGTCGGAAAAACTCTGCGATACGGCGGGCAGATACTCCCGGCACACCTCCACCACCTGGGCGTCTATCTCCACCAGGTCGATGCGCTCCACCGCATCGTACTTGCACAGCTCGCGCACCGCGCCGCCGTCGCCGCCGCCGATAACCAGCACGCGCTTCGCCGCGGGATGCACTGCCATCGGCACATGCACAATCATCTCGTGGTAGATAAACTCGTCCTTCTCGGTCAGCATCAGAATGCCGTCCAGCACGAGGATGCGGCCGAACTCGGGCGATTCCAGCACGTCGATGCGCTGGAAGGCGCTCTGCGCGGTATACAGGTGCTTGTTAACATCGATGCACAGCCCCACGTGAGGCGTATGCTTTTCCGTGAACGTCAGCTGCACGGAGAGCCTCCTTTCAATACCTTGATGTACTCAATATTGATATCCTCCAGGCCGGTCAGCGACCCGCCCTTCTCCTTCATGTAGCGGATATAGCGGATAATATCCGGCGTGATGCGCTCGCCCGGCGCAAGTATCGGTATGCCCGGCGGGTAACACATCACGCTCTCCGCGCAGATATGCCCCGCGCTGCGCTCGATGGGCAGCGCCTCCGTCTCGGCGTAAAACGCCTCCTGCGGCGAAACCACCACTTCGGGGTTAATATACTCCATCGCCATCATGCCCGCCCTGCTGCGCTTATACAGCCGGCGAATCTCGGCCAGCGCGGACACCAGCCGCTCGATGTCGCGCTCGCGGTCGCCCACCGAGATATACGCCAGTATGTTGGCCACGTCGCCGAACTCCACCTGTATGTCGTACTCGTCGCGCAGTATGTCGTACACTTCGACGCCCGCAAGGCCGATGTCCAGCGTGTGGATGGATAGCTTGGTGGGGTCAAAATCGTATATGGTGTCGCCGTTGTTTAGCTCCCGCGAATAGGCGTAGTAGTCGCCGATGTCGTTGATCTCGTCCCGCGCGTATTGCGCCAGCTCCTGCACTTTCGCGAATATCTCCCGCCCGCGCGTCGCCAGGTTCTTGCGCGATATGTCAAGGCTCACCATCAGAAGGTACGAGGCGCTGGTGGTCTGCGTCAGGTTGATCACCTTGCGCACATAGCCCTCGCTCACACCGGGCCCGATCACCATCAGCGAGCTCTGCGTCAGCGACCCGCCGGATTTATGCATGCTGATGGCCGCCATGTCCGCGCCCGCCGCCATCGCGCTCACCGGCAGGCCCTCGCCGAAATAGAAATGCGCGCCGTGCGCCTCGTCCGCGAGCACCTTCATGCCCTTCTCGTGCGCGAGCCTCACGATTTCCCTGATGTTGGAGCAGACGCCGTAATAAGTCGGGTTGTTGACCAGCACCGCCTTGGCGTTCGGGTGCGCCTCAATCGCATCCTTCACGTCCGCCACCGACATGCCCAGCGATATCCCTAAGCGCTTGTCCGTCTGCGGGTTGACGTAAACCGGCACGGCGCCGCACAAAATCAGCGCGCCAATCACGCTGCGGTGCACGTTGCGCGGCAGTATGATCTCGTCGCCCCGCCTCACGACGGACAGTATCATGCTCTGCACGGCGGACGTGGTGCCGCCCACCATGAAAAAAGCGTGCGCCGCGCCGAACGCCTGCGCCGCCAGCATTTCAGCCTCGCGGATCACCGACACCGGATGGCACAGGTTATCCAGCGGCTTTTGGGAATTCACGTCCGCTTCCATGCACTGCCGGCCGAGAAACGCGGTCAGCTCCGGGTTGCCCCGGCCCTGCTTGTGGCCCGGCACGTCAAACGGCACCACGCGGCTGGCGCGAAGTGCACGCAGCGCCTCCAGAAGAGGCGCTTTGGTCTGGTCCAGTATCTCCATGTCAGTACACGTTCTTGCCGCTGAAGATGTCGATCATCTCGCGGCGCAGGCTGGAGGCAATCTCCAGCCGCTCACGCGGCGGCAGCTCATGCACGTCGGTATTAAACAGATAGTTCTGCAGATCCAGTTCTTTAAGCATCATGCGCGTGTGGAACAGGTTGGCGTGATACACGTTGATGTCCACCGCGTCATAGCGCTCCAGCGTGGGCTTGGCGATGTAATCCTGTATCGACGTGATTTCGTGGTCGATAAACAGTTTCCTGCCGCCCACGTCGCGCGTAAACCCGCGCACGCGGTAGTCCATCGTGATGATGTCCGAATCGAAGCTGCCGATCAGGAAATCCAGCGTGTTGAGCGGCGAAATCACGCCGCACGTGGACACGTCGATATCCACGCGGAACGTCGCAATAGACGTCTCCGGATGATACTCGGGATACGTGTGCACCGTCACATGGCTCTTGTCCAGGTGCGCCACCACCTCGTCGCCCCGCTGGCGAAGGCTGTTCACCGGCTCCTCCGCAATCAGCAGCGTGACGCTGGCGCCCTGCGGCTCATAATCCTGCTTCGCGATGTTGAGCACCTGCGCGCCCACCATCTCGGCAACGCGCTCCAGTATGCAGGTCAGACGGTCAGAGTTGTACTGCTCGTCGATGTAAGCGATGTAATCTTTCTGTTCACGCGGAGTCTTGGCGTAGCACACATCATATATATTAAAGCTCAACGATTTCGTCAGATTGTTGAACCCATATAGTTTCAGTTTCTTGTCCATTTTCGCAGCCCTTCCTTAATTAATATTCGCCATCCCCCAAAAAAGCATGCGCTTTTCGGGAATTAAAAAACGCCTCCTTAAGCAGGGCGCGTTCACGTGGGGTTCAATCATATAAGATCTTCGTGGACTTTAGCCGGCCAATGCCGTTTCAGGCCCACTGTCGCTTAAGGCAGAGTCCTATATGGCAAGGATCAACTTTACCTACTCTTATTGATTGATTCACAAGCGTGACGCGCGCCGCGCGACCCAACTTATGTACAGAACCCCAGCGCACAAGCGCGCGGGGTCGTTATATGAGCATCATGCTCAACCAATAAGGCAACAAAGTTGCCAGCTTCGGCTTTTGACCCGGCTGTCCGTATGGCCTTAATCCTTGGGGCTAATTCGCCTTCAGGATGGTCAAAAAATTCTTGCCGGCGAAGCTTCCTTCGCCAAAAGGCTCAATGCCTTAGTGCTATTGCATTATAAACAATAGGGGCAAAAAAAACAAGATAATTTTTGAAAAAAACAGATATCTTATGTGAAAAAATGCTTGCCTTTATCTTGTTGCATACTCTCATAATTCACGATATAGTGTTATCGTCATCATCCTTTTTATTTTGAGAGGTATCATTATGGGCAAAAGAGAAGGGCGCATTGTGAAGATGCATGCGCTAAATGCCATCTTCCCTTATGTCATGCGCACCAGGACGGAATCATTGGTCTATTACAGTACGGCCCTCGACGTGGAAAACCTTCTCGCCTACATTGAGAAGAAAAAAGCCGAGGGCCAAGAACTCAAGTTCTTCCCGCTTTTCATCGCAGCCATTGTCAAACTCCTGAAGGAACGTCCCCATCTCAACCGATTCATATCCGGCAGAAGGCTCTACCAGCGCAATCATATCAAAATCACATTCATCGCCAAAAAAGCAACCTCGGACGACGGGGAAGAGACCAACGTTTCGCTGACGTTCGACAACAGCGTCACATTCCAGG
>JAAXZP010000220.1 GCA_012719815.1 Christensenellaceae bacterium | reverse complement strand
GATATTTGCAGGTTCTTCGGGCATCCCGTTCGCCAAGAAGATGTGTAAATATCTTGGAAGCGAGCTGGGTGACACGGAAGTTATCACTTTTTCGGACGGAAACATATTTATCAGGATTAAAGAGACAGTACGCAACAAGGACGTTTACGTCGTTCAGCCGATCGGCATGAACCCCAACAACGAATTTGTTGAAATATTGTTCTGGATGGATGCGCTCAAGCGCGCGAGCGCCAATTCCGTAACCGCCGTTATCCCGTATTTTTCGTATGCAAAAGGCGACAAGAAGGACGAGCCCCGCGTGTCCATCCGGGCGCGCGTGTGCGCCGAGTGCATTGAGCTGGCCGGCGCCGACCGCGCCGTGGTGATGGACCTGCATGCCGCTCAGGTGCAGGGGTTCTTCAAAAAACCGGTGGACCACCTGCTGTCGCTGCCCATCATGTGCGAGTATGTGAAAGGGCTCGACATCATGGACAACATCTGCGTGGTGTCGCCCGACGCGGGCTTTGCCAAGACGGCGCGCCGATACGCCGATTACCTGCACTGCAGCGTGGCGATCGGGGATAAGATGCGCTACGGTCACGACGAGAACGCGCATGTGCTGTCCATCATCGGCGACGTGAAGGGCATGAACTGCATGATCGTGGACGACTTCACGGTGTCGGGCGGAACGCTGGTGGATATGGCCTACGCTTTGAAAGAGCGCGGCGCAAAGCGCATCATCGCGTGCCTGTCTCACGTGGTGCTGCGAGAGAAGGGCGTGAAAGCCATTGAGGAAAGCCCCATTGAGATGCTGATCGGCACGGACAGCGTGCAGAACCCGTACCTGGCCAAGAGCAGCAAGTTCGTGACGGTGTCGGTGGCGCCGCTGTTTGCGGAGGCGGTGCTGCGCATCCATGAGAAGGAATCCGTGAGCCCGCTGTTCTCCAAAGTGCCCAAGAAGGTTGTCGACGAGATATAGCGATTGCAGGGACGGGCCTGATGCTGGTATAATATTTTTTGAAACAACGGCGTTTTGACTTGCGGGGCAACGGCCCCGGCGGCAAAAACGCCATTTTTTGAATTTCAGGGAGACATTGCCGGCGTTACCACAGCCTGAGGCAAATAGGTGGGGCCGCCCGGGCGACGGCAAAACGGAGTATAGCGTGGAAAAAGCGAGTGTTGTCATCGCTCATAAAAATGAACAGGCGGCGGAAAAAATAAGGCTGGCGTTCCAGCAGGACGGCTATCTGGTGAGCGAGGTGTGCGCTTCGGCCAGCGAAGCGATCCGGCGCGTGCGGGCGGAGGCGCCCGATATACTGCTGATTGATTTTGACATGCCGGACATCACCGGGCTGGAGGCCGCCACCATCGTCGGCGAAGAGGACCTGTGCAGCGTGGTGCTGCTGGTGGCGCCGACGCAGCGTGATCTTTGCTGGGACCTGGTGGAGGATTGCGACGTCACGCTGTGCACCAAGCCCGTAAGCCGCATGGCGCTGCTCTCCACGCTGGAAGTGGTGCTGCAGAACCGGCGCCGCTACCTCAGGCTGGAGAAGGAGCTTTCCAAACTGAAGCGCGGCCTGGAAGACCGCAAGCTGATCGAGAGGGCCAAGGGCATACTGATGAAGCACAAGGGCATCCCGGAGGACGAGGCGTATCGGCGCATCCAGAGGATGAGCATGGATTCCCGCGTGGCGATGCGCGACATCGCGATGAAAATCATCGAGCTGGCGGAGAAAAAAACCAAAGGATAGGTTCGGCGGGGCTGCAGCTGTTGGCACACCGGCTAAGATAATATAAATTGGTTGGAGATAAGCCGTTTTGACGGCTTGTTTTTGTGCCGGAAGAATGCGCAGGCGGCGCGAAAGCCTGGGGATGGGTTGGAGAAAAGGGACAAACTATGATATGATAAAGCGCGAAATGAGAGATATGATGGTAAACGATACGATATACGCGCCCGCCACGCCCAGCGGCGGCGCCATAGCGGTGGTGCGGATATCCGGGCCGGACGCGCATGAGGTGCTCCGGCGCGTGTTCCGCGGTACGGCGGAATTAAAGCACGCGGTGATGCGCCACGGCGGGATTTACCGCAGCGGCGTGCAGGTGGACGACGTGATGGCGGTGGTGTTTGACGAGCCGCGCTCGTACACCGGCGAGAACATGGCGGAAATATACTGCCACGGCGGCGCGGTGAGCCTCTCCGGCGTGCTGGCGGCGATAGCGGAAAGCGGCGCGCGGCTGGCGGAGCCGGGCGAGTTCACCAAGCGCGCATTTCTCAACGGCAAGATGGACCTTTCGGCCGCGGGCGCGGTGATGGAGCTGATCGGCGCGCAGTCGGCCGCGGGCGCGCGGGCGGCGCTGCGGCAACTGAAGGGCGGGCTGCGCGAGAAGATAGAGGCCATGCAGCAATTGCTGACGCGCGCGCTGGCCATCATCGAAGCGGGCATCGAATACCCGGAAGAAGACCTGGAGGCAGACATCAGGCGGGACGCGCTGCCGCTGCTGGAAGAGGCGATTCGCGGCATCGAGGAGATGGCGGGCACGTTCGCGTCCGGCCGTCTGCTGTTGCACGGCGTGAGTGTGGCGATTGTGGGCCGGCCCAATGTGGGCAAGTCGTCGCTGTTCAACATGCTGGTGGGCAGGGAGCGCGCCATCGTGACGGCGATACCCGGCACTACGCGCGATACCGTGGACGACTGCATCGTGCGGGACGGCGTGCTGCTGCGGTTTATTGACACTGCGGGGATGCGCTCGGAAGCGGACGAGGTGGAGAAAATCGGCATCGAACGCGCGCGGTCAGCGGCGCAGGATGCGGACGCGGTGCTGATGGTGGTGGACCGGTCCGCCGGCATTACCGAGGAAGACAGGCGGATATTTGAAGCGCTGGGCCGCGAGGCGCTGGTCGTGCTCAACAAGGCGGACCTGCCGGCCAAAACGAATGCGGAGGAAGCGCGGCAGGCGTTCGGCTGCGACGTGGTGGAAGCGAGCGCCAAAACGGGACAGGGCCGCGAGGAGATACTCGCCCGCATCCATGTGCCGGAAGTGGGCGACGCGGACGACGTGGTGGTGACCAGCGAGCGGCATCACGCGATACTGAAGGCGGCGACGGACAGCCTAAAATCCTCGATGGACGCGTTTGACACGGCGGACCTCGACTGCGTAACGATCGACATCAAGGAAGCGTGGGACAGGCTGGGCGAGATCACCGGCGTGACGGCTACGGAGGAGATCATCAACAGCATTTTTGATACGTTCTGTCTGGGGAAATAGTTTATGGGATATAACGCTGGCACATATGACGTGGTGGTGGTGGGCGCGGGCCACGCGGGCTGCGAGGCGGCGCTGGCCGCGGCGCGCTGCGGCATGAAAACGCTTCTGCTCACCATCAATCTGGACGGGGTGGCGCTGATGGCGTGCAACCCGTCCATCGGGGGCACGAGCAAGGGGCACCTGGTGCGCGAGATCGACGCGCTGGGCGGGCAGATGGCGCTGGTCGCGGACGCGGCGTACATGCAGATCAAGATGCTGGGTACGTCCAAGGGGGCGGCGGTGCAGTCCATCCGCTCGCAGCAGGACAAAAAGCGTTACCAGCAGGTCATGAAATGGACGCTGGAGAACACCGACAACCTGCATTTGGTGAGCGCGGAGGTTTCCCGCATCCTCACGCAGGGCGGCCGGGTGTGCGGCGTGGAGACGCACCTGGGCGCGGTGTATCAGGCGCGCGCGGTGGTGCTGTGCACCGGCGTGTATCTGAAAGGGCGCGTGATCATCGGGCAGCACGCGGTGTCGTCCGGGCCTTCGGGGCTGGCGCCTGCGGATAAGCTGGATTTAACCGAGCTGGGCTTTCGGCTGCAGCGGTTTAAGACGGGTACGCCCGCGCGGGTGGACGCGCGCAGCATCGATTTTTCCAAGATGGAGCCGCAGTACGGCGACGAGAAGCCGCAGTACCATTCGTTTCTGACCAAAGGCGCGCCGAGAGAGCAGGTGCCCTGTTATCTGACGTATACCAACGAGAAGACGCACGAGATCATCCGGCGCAATCTGCACTTAAGCCCGCTGTACAGCGGCATGATACAGGGGACGGGAGCGCGGTACTGCCCGTCCATCGAGGACAAGGTGGTCAAGTTCCCCGAGCGGGACAGGCACCAGGTGTTCATCGAACCGGAGGGCTATTACACCAACGAGATGTATGTGCAGGGCATGAGCAGCTCGCTGCCCGAGGAAGTGCAGAAGGAGTTTTACCGCACCGTGCCGGGGCTGGAGAACGCGGTGTTCATGCGCACGGCTTACGCCATCGAGTATGACTGCATCGACCCCACGCAGTTAAGGCTTTCTCTGATGGCCAAAGATGTGCCGGGGCTGTTTTTCGCCGGACAGATCAACGGTACGTCCGGGTATGAGGAGGCGGCGGCGCAGGGGATCGTTGCGGGCATCAACGCGGTGCAGTATGTACGCGGAGAGGAACCGATTATATTAAAGCGCAGCGACGCGTACATCGGCGTGCTGATCGACGATTTGGTGACCAAGGGCACGTCGGAGCCGTACCGCATGATGACCGCAAGGGCGGAATACCGGCTGCTGCTCAGGCAGGACAACGCCGACGCGCGGCTGACGGAGATGGGGCGGCGCGTCGGGCTGGTGACGGACGAGCGGTACGACGCGTATATGCGCAAGCGCGAAGCGGTGGAGAAGGAAAAGGCGCGGCTTTATGCGTGCAGCGTGGATATAGAAAGGGCGAACAAGGTGCTGGCGGCCAAGGGGCAGCCGACTCTGACCGCGCCGGTGAAGGCGGCGGCCCTGCTGACGCGGCAGGGCATCAGCTATGACGACCTCAAGGACATCTGCGGCGCGGACGCTCCGGACGACGTGGCGCTGTGTGTGGAGACGGAAATCCGCTACGCCGGCTATATCGAGAAGCAGCAGCGGCAGGTGGAGCGGTTCGCGGGGATGGAGAAAAAGAAGCTCCCTGCGGGTTTCGATTATCACCAGATAAAGGGGCTCAGGCTGGAGGCGGCGGCCAAGCTGACCGCCATGCAGCCCGAGACGCTGGGGCAGGCGATGCGCATCTCTGGCGTGTCGCCCGCGGACATCTCGGTGCTGGTGGTGTTTTTCAACTCTTATAAAGGACAGGCCGGATAAGAGCAAGGCCGGTGTAACGGAAAGGCTGCGGACTTTGCCTTAAAGCCGCTGCTTTTTTGAGCAGCATACACATACAGCAGTCGAGAATGTGATTTCATCACGGTGTTTAATAAACGCAAAGTGATATTATAATAAAGATGTGTATGGAACAGCGTGTGGCGCAAAAACTGCATGAACTGGGCGTGAAAGCGGGGGACCGCGTGGGCGTCGCTGTGAGCGGCGGCGTGGACTCGATGGTGCTGCTTCATACCCTGTGCAGTTTGCGCGACCAGCTGAACATAACAGTAGTCGCTTTTCATATGGAGCACGGCATCCGCGGCCGGGCGTCGGAGGACGACATGCGCTTTGTGATGCGGCAATGCGCGCAGCGCGGCGTGGAGTGCGTGGTGGAGCGGGCGGACGTGCCGGCCATCGCGCGGGAGCAGAAGCTGTCGGTGGAGACCGCCGCAAGGCAGACGCGGTACGCTTTTCTGGACAGGCAGGACGCGGACTGGATTGCGACGGCGCACCAGATGGACGACGTGGCGGAAACGGTGCTGATGAACCTGCTGCGCGGCTGCGGCCTTTCGGGGCTTTGCGGCATACCGGAAAAGCGCGGTCGCTACATCCGGCCGCTACTCCATGTTTCCCGGAAAGAAATCGAGGAATACGCGGCGGAGAACTGCGTGGAATTCGTTCGGGATGCGACCAACGACGAGACCGGCTACACGCGCAACTACATCCGCAGCGAGATACTGCCGCGTCTGGCGCGGGTGAACGAACAGGCGGTGGCGCACATCGCGCAGACCGCACAGCTGCTTAAGGAGGACGAAGCGGCGCTCAGGCAGGCGGCGCTGGACGCGGGCTGCATCGAGGAGAAAGAGGATGGCGTTTACATCGGCCTGGACAGGCTGGCAGAGCTGCCCGAAGCTGTCAAGGCGCGCGTTATCAGGCTGGCTTTTGAGAAGCGGTTTGGCCTGAAGGATGTGGAGAGCAAGCACGTGCAGGACATACTCCGGCTCGCGGCGGACGGGGAGTCGGCCAAGCGGCTGGACATAGGCAAAGGGCTGGCTGCAACGGTGGTTTATGGAAAATTGATGATTGGCAGGGCCCGCAAAAAGGCTTATAATAATAATTCAGTTGATTTTTCCGGACCGGGCCGGTATGAGATGGACGGAACCGTGTTTACCTGCAGCGAATGCAGCGAGGCGGCCTTCGGGGACGGCGCGGAGTATTTCGACATGGCGGCGCTGACTGGCGCGGTGTTCCGGCACCGCAGGGAAGGCGATTTCATACAGCCGCTGGGCATGAGCGGCACCAAGCGCCTGTCGGATTACCTGTCGGACCGGAAAGTGCCGCTTTATATGCGGGATGACATGGTGGTGCTCGCGGTGGGTTCGGAGGTGCTGTGGGCTGTGGGCGCAGGCGTGTCGGAAAAGTCCAAAATAAAGCCGGGAAGCCGGATTATAAAAATTGAAGTTGGGGAGAAATCGACAATGCATCACGACATCGAACAGATATTGTTTACGGAAGAACAGATAAAACAGCGCGTGAAGGAGCTGGCGGCTCAGATCTGCAAGGATTTGAAAGGCGAGGATGTGTTGACGGTGGGCGTGCTGCGCGGCGCAGTGATGTTTTACGCCGACCTTGTGCGCGAGATGGACATCCCGCTCAACATGAACTTTATGGCGGTGTCCAGCTACGGCAATTCGGCCACAACGTCGGGCGCGGTGCGCATCCAGTATGATCTGGAGGAGGACATCGCGGGCCGCAACGTGCTGGTGGTGGAGGATATTGTGGACTCCGGGCTGACGTTGCAGTATCTCACCAAGACGCTGCGCTCCCGTAACCCCAAGTCTCTTAAGACCTGCTGCCTGTTTGACAAGCCGTCGCGCCGTTTGGGGGAGTTTAAGGCGGATTACGTGGGCTTTGAGGTGCCGGACGTTTTCATCGTGGGGTACGGGCTGGATTACGCGGAAAAATACCGCAACCTCAAGTACATCGGGGTCTTAAAGCCCAGCGTTTACCAGAGCGAATAAATGTTTATACATCGTTCATATATGTTTAATTGAAATGCCCGGGGTGTTATGATAGAATGTCAAACAAGGTAAAACTTTTGTGAGGGGTTGTACTGTTGAGAACGGTTGAGAAGGAGATGGTAGTTTGAAAAAATCAGCACGTGGGCCGCTGATATATATAATTGGCATCGCTCTAGTGTTGTTACTGATACAGTTATTAACACAGACGCCGCAGGCGGATACGCGCAAACAGAAATACGACCAGTTTCTGGAACTTGTCAAGAATGAGCAGATAGAACAGGTGGAAGTGATCGGAAACGATCTTTTTGCGCTGAAAAAGGACACCCAGATTAACCCGGACAGGTTTCCCGCAGAATACGATTATTACGTGTATATTCCCTCTGTGGATATGCTGACCGAGGATCTGAAGGCTATTACCGGGGCATCGGATTCCGCCGAATACGGATTCGGATATACATATACCAAGGTACCTGAACCGTCTTTCCTGGAAACGCTGCTGCCGTATCTGATACCGCTGGCGCTGGTGATGCTGGTGTTCTATTTCTTCATGCGCCAGCAGCAGGGCAACGGCAACAAGGCGCTGTCGTTCGGCAAGTCGCGCGCGCGCATGCAGGTGGGCGACAAGAACCGCAAAACGTTTGCTGACGTGGCGGGTGCGGACGAGGAAAAGGCGGAGCTGGCCGAGATCGTTGAGTTCCTGAAAAACCCCAAGCGGTTTACGGAGCTGGGCGCGCGCATTCCCAAGGGCGTGCTGCTGGTGGGGCCTCCGGGCGGCGGCAAAACGCTGCTCGCCAAGGCGGTGGCCGGGGAGGCCGGCGTGCCGTTCTTCTCGATCAGCGGTTCGGACTTTGTGGAGATGTTCGTGGGCGTGGGCGCTGCCCGCGTGCGCGATATGTTTGAAAACGCCAAGAAGAACTCGCCGTGCATACTGTTCATCGACGAGATTGACGCGGTGGGCCGGCAGAGGGGCAGCGGCCTGGGCGGCGGCCACGACGAGCGCGAGCAGACGCTGAACCAGCTGCTGGTGGAAATGGACGGCTTCCAGACCAACGAGGGCATCATCGTGCTGGCGGCGACCAACCGCAAGGATATACTGGACCCGGCGTTGCTGCGGCCCGGCCGGTTTGACAGGCAGATTTTCATCAACTATCCCGACGTGAAGGGCCGCGAGGAAATATTGCGGGTGCACGCCAGGGGCAAGCCCCTGGATGAATCGGTGGACCTCAAAGTTTTGGCCCGGCGGACGCCCGGATTTATCGGCGCGGACCTGGAGAACGTGCTGAATGAAGCGGCGATACTGGCCGCGCGGCGCAAAAAGCAGAAGATCGGCATGCCGGAGATAGAGGAGGCCATAACCCGCGTGCTTGCCGGACCGGAGAAAAGGTCCCGCGTGATCACCGAGAAGGATAAGCGGTGCACAGCGTACCACGAGGCGGGGCACGCGATCTGCGCGAAGGCGCAGCCCGAGAGCGACCCCGTGCACGAGGTGTCCATCATACCGCGCGGCGCGGCGTCGGGCTATACGCTGACGCTGCCTGAAGACGATAAGCAGTTTGTGTTCAAGAGCAAGCTGCTGGCGGACCTCGCGATGATACTGGGCGGCCGGGCAGCCGAGCTGCTGGTGCTGGGGGACGTGAGCACCGGCGCGACCAGCGACCTGCAACGCGCCACCGAAATCGCGCGCAACATGGTCGTGAGGTACGGCATGAGCGACGAAATAGGGCCGCTGTTTCTGGGCAACAACCAGGAGCTGTTTATAGGCAAGGAGATCGGGCATATGCGCACGTATTCCGAGGAGCTGGCCTATAAGGTGGACCAGGAGGTCAAGAAGCTGCTGGATACCGCGTTTGAAAAGGCGACGAACATACTGAAGGAGCATATCGGGCTGCTGCATAAAGTGCCTTCCGTGCTGATGGCGCGCGAGAAGATTGACGGCGAGGAGTTCGAGAAGCTGTGGAACGGCGAAGACCTGCCGCCGCTGTATGATGATGACGGCGGCGCGGCGGGCATGCCTGCGCAGGCGCCGGCATAAGAAAACGAATATGGACCGCCTTAAACAGGCGGTCTTTATTTTGGCGAAAAAAAGTATTGCGGATAAGCAAGCAGCGGTGATTTGGACTGAAAAGGAAATAAAAAGCCAAAAGCCTCTGCGTTTTAATGCAAAGGCTGTTTGGCAAAATATATTATTGGTGGTGGTGGTGCGAAAACATACCGGGTTTTTTCAACCCTTTAAGGCATTATAGCGCAAAAAGCAGAGTTTGTCAAACATTTGTAATAACTTCGTAACGGATTTTTTTTAAATGTAAACAATGCTTCATCTATATATGTATACATGGACGGTCCGCCCTAAAAAATGCTGTTTTTGCAGAGCGATATGTGGTACAATGAATGTGAAATGTTTATCAATGTGACATCGCCCCGAGTGCTGAAAGAACTGATGGCGCAGTTTGGGGTGGCACCGCTGAAGAAGCTGGGGCAGAATTTTCTGGTGGACGGCAACATTGCGGACAAGATCGCCGCTGCTGCGGCGCCCGCGGGCGCATGCGTGCTGGAGATTGGGCCGGGTTTTGGCGCGCTGACGTCGCGCCTGCTGGCTCGCGGCAGCGAAGTGGCGGCCTATGAGATAGACGCCGGCCTGTGCCGGGCTCTGGACGCGATATTTACGGGAGAGCCGCGCTTTCACCTGTTTCATCAGGATTTTTTAAAGGCGGATATCAACCAGGAATTGGGGGCGCTGTTCGGCGGCCGCGAAATCTATGTATCCGCGAACCTGCCCTATTACATCACATCGCCGTGCATCATGGCGCTGCTGACGGCCAGGCTCAACATCCGGCGCATCACCGTGATGGTGCAGCGCGAGGTGGCGGACCGCCTGTGCGCGGCGCCGGGCAGCAAGGACTACGGCGTGCTGACCGTTGCGGCAGGCTTTTTTTCTGCACCGCAGCGCCTTTTTAACGTATCGCCTTCCTGCTTTTATCCCAGGCCGGAGGTGGAGTCGGCAGTGGTGCAGATGGAGATCGCGCCGCAGCAGGATATGGATTTTGAGGCGTTCATGGATACGGTGAAAGCCCTGTTTGCGATGCGCCGCAAGACGGTGAAAAGCAATTTGAGGACGGCGGGTTTGGAACCGCAGCAGACTGAGGCTGTGCTGAAAGCTGCCGGAATTGATGAAAACGCAAGAGCTGAAACGCTAAGCGTCAGGGATTTCATCGCTATAAGCCGCGAGCTGAAAAAAATATATTAATAAAGTTCGAATTTATAGAGGAAAAAAGGATTTTGTGTAGAATAATCTAAAATGGGAAGAAATACGGCTTAGTAAATATGCAACTTTGAAAAATGCATCCGTCATCGGATACGCCGTCCGAACAAGCGCCGTCCATGAAAAAAGCGGCTTTCATAGTACTATGGAGGTCAGCAGGCGGCTGAGGACGGCGGTGGCTGTGAAGGGGCGCCGGGAACTGGCGCGGCTGCGCGACGGCAGCATGGCTCGGGCAAAAAGGGTTTTGCTTTTTGCATACGGATACACAGCACATGAGCGGGCTTCCCCGCTTTTTGTGTGACCTCGCGGACAGTTTTAGGCGTAAAATGTATCCGGATCACCGGATTTACTTAAAATAAGTGCAATAAGAGTTTGAAAGACTCAAGAAAGGAAAAGGGTATGACAACGAACAAGAAACTGTTGGCATGGGTTGACGAAGTCGCGAAACTCTGCCAGCCGGACAGCGTTTACTGGTGCGACGGCAGCGAGGCCGAGAACCAAAGGCTGCTGGACGAGATGGTGGCAAGCGGCATGGCCACCAAGCTGAATGAGGAAAAACTGCCGGGCTGCTATCTGTTCCGCAGCGATCCTTCCGACGTGGCGCGCGTGGAGGACAGGACGTTTATCGCATCGGAGACGCAGGAAGCTGCCGGTCCGACCAACAACTGGATCGACCCCAAGGAGCTCAAGGCCACGATGACCGAACTGTACAGGGGCTGCATGCGGGGCCGCACGATGTATGTGATTCCCTTCTCGATGGGGCCCATCGGCTCGCCGATATCCAAGATCGGCGTGGAGATAACCGACAGCCCGTACGTGGTGGTCAACATGCGCATCATGACGCGCATGGGCAAGGCGGTGCTGGACGCGCTGGGCGAGGACGGCGAGTTTGTGCCGTGCCTGCACTCCGTGGGCAAGCCGCTGGAGAAGGGACAGAAGGATGAATCATGGCCCTGCGCGCCGATGGAGAAGAAATACATCAGCCATTTCCCCGAGACGCGCGAAATCTGGTCTTACGGCTCGGGCTACGGCGGCAACGCGCTGCTGGGCAAGAAGTGCTTCGCGCTGCGCATCGCTTCGGTGCAGGCGCGCGACGAGGGCTGGATGGCCGAGCACATGCTGATACTGAAGATTACCAGCCCTGAGGGCAAGGTGAAATACATCACCGGCGCGTTCCCGAGCGCGTGCGGCAAAACCAATCTCGCCATGCTGATCCCCACCATTCCGGGCTGGAAAGTGGAGACCATCGGCGATGACATCGCGTGGATGAAGTTCGGCAAGGACGGCCGCCTGTATGCCATCAATCCGGAGGCCGGATTCTTCGGCGTGGCGCCCGGCACTTCCGAGCATTCCAACCCCAACGCGATGCACAGCATCAGCAGGAATACCATCTATACCAACGTGGCGCTCACCGACGACGGCGACGTGTGGTGGGAAGGCATCGGCAAGGATGCGCCCGCGCACCTCATCGACTGGAGGGGCAAGGACTGGACGCCGGGTTCCGAGACCCCGGCTGCGCATCCCAACGCCCGCTTCACCGCGCCTGCTTCGCAGTGCCCGGTGATTGCGCCCGAGTGGGAGGACCCTAACGGCGTGCCGATTTCCGCGATACTGATCGGCGGGCGGCGGCCCAGCACCATACCGCTGGTGCACGAGAGCTTCGACTGGAAACATGGCGTGTTCCTCGGCTCCATTATGGGCAGCGAGATTACCGCGGCGGCTATATCATCCAAAATTGGTCAGGTGCGCCGCGACCCGTTTGCCATGCTGCCGTTCATGGGCTACCATGTCTGCGATTACCTGCAGCACTGGCTGGATATCGGCGAGATGACGAGCGAAGACAAGCTGCCGAAGATCTTCTACGTCAACTGGTTCCGCAAGGACAAGGAAGGCAAGTGGCTGTGGCCCGGCTTCGGCGAGAACAGCCGCGTGCTGAAGTGGATATTCGAGCGCACCGAGGGCACCGGCAAGGCCGTCAAGACCGCGATCGGCTACATGCCCACTGTGGACGCGCTGGACCTCAATGGCCTGGATGTGAGCGCCGAGGATATGCGCGAGCTGCTGAGACTGGACAAGGAAGAGTGGCTGGCCGAGGTGGAATCCATCAAGGAGCACTACGCGAAATACGGCCGCATGCCCGCGGAACTGCAGAACCAGCTGAAAGCGCTGGAAGAGCGGGTCAACAATATGTGATATTCGAAAAGACTTTGACTTCGCAAAAAGATACACAGCACGAAGGGCGGGAAAATTCCCGCCTTTCGTGTTTGATAATTCAGTTTGTTTTATGGTTCGGGAAAATGGCTTTGCGGACAAGCCGGACGGCGTCGTCGGCCAGCATGACGGCGAGCGCGATGAGCAGCATCGGCCAGAAAGCGCCTGCGGCGCCCGCAATGGCAAACGCGATGACCAGCGTCAGCAGGTTGGTAAAGACGCTTGCGATGCCCAGCGTAATAAAATTGAACGGCAGCGCAATGAGCAACAG
>JAAXZP010000219.1 GCA_012719815.1 Christensenellaceae bacterium | reverse complement strand
GAGCCTACTCCGACGCCGGAACCCACTCCGTCGCCCCCGCCGGTGCCCACAACGCCGCCTGAGCCCACGCCCAAGCCCGTTGATCTTAATAAACTTGTCAAATTTTTCGTTGTGGAAGCGGACAAGTATTACAACGAAATGGGCTATTCCAACAACCATTACGATTATACCGAGGAAGAGAAATACATGCTCGCGCAGGTGATAGACGCTGAGGCGCGCGGCGAATCCATGGAAGGTAAAATCGCGGTGGGCAACGTGGTGATGAACCGCGTGCTGTGCCGCAGCTTCCCCGGCAACACCATCAAGGAGGTCGTGACGCGCCCCGGGCAGTTTGCATACAATCCGAACCGCAAGCCCACCTCCGCGTCCAAGCGAGCGGCTGCTGCCGTGCTGGACGATGAAAAATGGGTGGTCGCGCAGGACGTGTACTATTTCCGCTCGGGCGCGGAAGAAGGCGCCGATTGGGGCAGCCATAAGTTCTATAAGAAGATTGGCGGGCACTGCTTCTACCGGCACAGCTACAGCGGCCGGCACCGTGGCGGGGATCCACCGCCAGCGCTGTATGAACGCACATTCAAATACGTCCAGTACGGATGCAAGAGGGAGGACCGCGTCAAGCGCATTCAGTACATGCTCAACAAGCTGGGCTACAACGTCAAGGCGGACGGCTATTTCGGCCTGACCAGCAAGAAGGAACTGATGAAATTCCAGGAGGACAAGGGACTGGAAGCGGACGGCGTCGCAGGCCCGGCCACGATCAAGGCGCTGATCAAGGCGTTCGGCGTGGACAAATACATCAAGAAATGGGGCGCGTAACGGTGCTCCGGAATAACGATTGCCAGCCGCCCACCGGGCGGTTTTTCATATGCTAGGAAAGTGGGATTGCCAAACTGATGGGGGAGGCTGTTACATGACATTGGGGCTGCTGGAAAAGGAATACGCTGTGTGCCGGCTTTATGAGCCGGTATTGCCGGGCGGCGAGTTAGTGTCACTGACGATGAGCGCCGGGGAGATATCGCTGGTCTGTGAAGCTGCGGCGGCGCCCGACGGCGGGGCTGTGGAACGGGGCTGGCGCGGGCTGCGCGTTGCGGGCGTGCTGGACTTCTCATTGGTGGGCATATTGGCCGCGCTGACGTCGGCGCTGGCCGAAGCGGGCATTCCGGTGTTCGCGGTGTCCACCTACAACACGGACTACCTGTTCGTGAAGGAGGAGAACCTGGGCGCGGCGCTCCGCGCGCTCGCTGCCCACGGACACCGTTTGGCCGATGCTTAATCCAGCAGAGAACGCAGCTTGTGCATGGCCAGCGCGCTGCCGCCGTACATCTCCATTGCCAGGGCGTCCAGCTGCTGCCGCATATCCGGCGGCGCGAACGTGCCCGACTCGCACAGCTGTTCATACAGCGCCCGCATCACGGCGTTTTCCACGTAGATATCCACGTTCCGGACGGTGGGCAGTACGCCCAGCGCCTCCAGCTTAATCTGGGAGGAGGGGGTCAGAAGGTAAGCGGCAAAGCTCTCGCATGCCGACCGCCTCAATTCGTCCTCCTGCTCCGTAACGGCGATCATCTGCGCCATATCAGTGTAGCCGCCGATGGCGTAGGCCGTGAAGGCGGGCGCTTCTCCCTGCATATAGCGCTCGGAAACTTCAAACAGCTGCCGGTGCGACGCGACCAGCACAGCGGCTTCGCCCCTGCAGAAAATATTGAGGCCGTCGGTATAAGCGGCGGGGGATAGACCCAGGGCGGCGTCAGGCGGCTCAGGTTCGCCCCAGGTGGATATGTTGAGCCCCTCGGCCTTGGGATAGGCGTGGAGCGCCAGCGCGGGCAACGCCGAATATCCCTTCTCCGCGTCGCACACCACGCCGTACTGCGCGGCTTCCAGCAGCACGTCGGGGCGGATGCCCCAGCTCTGCGGCACGCTGACGCCGTTTTCGCTCAGCAGGTCGTTGTTGACAATAATGCAGTAGCCGCCGCACATATACGGCCAGGCGTACTGCGTATCGGCGGGCAGCACGAAGCTCTGGCGGGGCAGCGGCTCATAGTCAAGCGCAGGCGCCTGCCCGTAGGGGAATGAGACGAGGTCCGGCTTTTCGCCTGCCCTGAGCGCTGCGGACGCCTTTTCCGGTGTGAGGCTGGCCAGTTCGATGAATGCATGCGGATTGTTCGCTTCAAACTGCCGGATGCGGTTCTCCAGAAAGGCGGCAGTGGATGACCCGCCCGTGCGCCAGCCGGAAATGTGCCACATATGCAGCACGCCCTCAAAATACGGCTCTTCCGGCAGCTTCTCGTAATACGAGAGTATCAGCCGCGGGGACAGAACCACCAGCAGTATGGCCAGCGCGCATAAAAAATAAGCAAAAGGCTTCATAGAGCACCTCTTGCTTATGTATACTGGCCATACGTCCTGCTTATGTATGCCGGCCTTATGCCGCGGTTATGACAGACCCAGCATTGCCGCGCCGATAACGCCGGCGTCGTTGCCCGATACGGCCAGACGGATATCGGCGTACTTCTGGCCATTGAATATGCCGACGCCCTCGCTGGCCCGTATGATTCTGTCCAGCAGGAACTCGCCCGCGCCCGATATGCCGCCGCCGATCGCGATCACGTCGGGGTCCAGCGCGTTTTCGATGGCGCAGATGCCGAGCTTTAATTTATCGACGTACTCTTCCACTATCGAAAGCGCGATACGATCGCCTTCCTTTGCGCAGTCGAATATCATTTTGGGGGTCACCTTCAGATAATCGCCGCCCGTTAAGTGGTGCAGCATGCTCTTGGGCTGTTCGATGACGCAGCGGCGGCCCATGGCGATCAGTGCGGAGGCGGACGCGTAAACCTCGAGGCAGCCTTTGTTGCCGCAGGTGCACTGTATGCCGTTATGAACGATGGGCATGTGGCCCAGCTCGCTGCCCAGGCCGTGAGCGCCGCTGAACGGCTTGCCATTGATGACGATGCCGCCGCCAATCCCGGTGCCCAGCGTCAGCAGCACGCCCACGCTGCACCCGGCGAGCGCGCCCAGATGGTATTCGTACACCGCCGCCACCGTGGCGTCGTTGTCAATGTATACGGGAACGTCCAGGTGTTTGCGCATTTCCGCCTCCAGCGGTATGCCGTGCCAGTACATGTTGATGGCGATGGCAATGCCTTTGGGGGCCACGCCGGGGATGCCGATGCCTACGCTGGCGATCTCGTCCGGCGAAATTCCTTTTTCGCGCGCGGCGCTGAGCACAGCCTGCGCCATGGCAAATACGATCTCCTGATACGGGCGGCCCACGCCGGTGGGCACGCTGGTCTTGCACACCAGCTTTAGGTTCTCGTCCACCAGCCCCGCTTTGATCGCCGTGCCGCCGAGGTCGATTCCCGCCAGATACATCACTGTCCCCCCTTCGAGAGGCTGCCCGGCGCGATAATCTCCAGCAGCTTGCTGTCCAGCTGCTCCGCGGTGATGTGGCCCATGGACCGCAGGCGGTAGTTCATCGCGGCCACCTCGATGATGATGGCGAGGTTCCGGCCGGGGCGCACCGGAATGGTGATGAGCGGTATCTTGACGCCCAGCAGCGTGATATATTGGTTGGTAAGACCCAGGCGGTCCACGTTCATCGGGTCGCCCAGCTCCAGGTTGACGGCGAGTTCAATGGATTTTTCCACCAGCACCGCGCCGATGCCGTACAGCGTGCGGACGTCGATGATGCCGAGGCCGCGAATTTCCATCATGTGACGGATCACCTCGGGCGACTGGCCGATGAGCTGGTTGTCCGACAGCTTGATGATCTCCACCACGTCGTCTGCCACCAGCCGATGGCCGCGCTTTACCAGCTCCAGAGCCGTTTCGCTTTTGCCCACGCCCGAATCGCCCATCAGCAGTATGCCTACGCCGTATACGTCCATCAGGCCCGCATGCCGCGAAATGCTGGGCGCAAGCACCTTGTCCAGATAGACCGTGGTCTTGTGGGAGAGCTTGGTGGTGGTGAGGCCGGACATCAGTATCGGCGTGTTGTATTTCTTTGCCGCTTCCACCATCTCGGGGGGCGGCGTGAGGTTTCGTCCGATCAGCACGCAAGGCACGCGGCTGGCGAAATACTTCTCGAGCCGCTCCCGCTTTAATTCGGGGTCGAGGTTTTGGAGATACGTCATCTCCACCATGCCGAAAAGCTGGATGCGGTTGACAGCAAAGTACTCGAAAAAGCCCGCCATCTGCAGGCCGGGGCGGTTGAGGTCGGACGTGTTGACCTCTATATACTCCACATCCTCGCAGCACACGATGCTCAGGCCGAGATCCCTGGCGAAATCAGCCAGCTTGAGTTTGACTTTCATGAGCCGTCTCCAATAATATATATTTCTCGATAACATCCGCGACGCCGCTCTCGTCGTGGGAAGGGCAGACGATGTCGGCCGCTTCCAGAACGGCAGGCGTGGCGTTGGCGACGGCCACGCCCAGCCCGGCGTATTTGAGCATCGGGATGTCGATATCGGTATCGCCGACGGCGATGACTTCCTCGCGGCGCAGGCCGTAGTGGTTGGCTACGAACGCAAGGGCTTCGCCTTTGTTCACGCTGGGATGCGCGAATTCCAGGTACATCGGATGGGACTGCTTGATCGTCAGCATGGGGAACAGCTTTTCCGCTTCCTTTTTGATGGCGGCGATTTTGTCTTTATCGATGACGAACAGCACCTTGGGCGTGATGATCTCGGGCAGATCCAAAAGGTTCGGCATCACGATGCCGGGGTGGCCGTAGGTACTTTCGTAATAGTCGCTGTAG
>JAAXZP010000024.1 GCA_012719815.1 Christensenellaceae bacterium | reverse complement strand
CGGTCGTACACCACATTGGAAGGCCGCTGGTTGGCGCCCGACTCCAGAAAATAGATGCCCATCCGCCCGCCGCCGTATACGATGTGCGACACGTCCACGCCGAACCCGCGCAATTCGCGCACGCAAGCCCGCGCGATGTCGTTGTCGGGCAGCGCCGTCACGAACACGGCGTCCAGCCCGAAATTGGCCAGTGATACCGCCACGTTGGCCTCGCCGCCGCCAAACGTCGCTTCAAACGCGGGCGACTGGAAAAACCTCTCATGCCCCGGCGACTTCAGCCGCAGCATGACCTCGCCGAAAGTGACCACTTTTGCCGCCATGTCAGGCTCCCTTGAACATGCGGATGATCTCGTCGGAATCCATCACCGCGCCGTATTTCATCTCGAAGTTGCGCAGCGCCGCGTTGTGCAGCTCCTCGTCGAACGACGACACCGCATCCCGCGCGACGATCACGTGCAGCTGGTGATGGAACGCTTCGTGCACCGTGTCCTCCACGCAGATCTGCGTCACCGTGCCCGTCACGATGATGGTATCCCTGCCCTCGCTGCGCAGCACGTCCAGCAAATTTGTGTTGTGGAACGCCGAATAGCCGTATTTCTCCACGATGTAGTCGCCTTCCTGCGGGTAGATCTCGTCGATGATGTCGGTACAATCCAGCACTTTGTCGACGTCGGGGTAATACCGTTTGAACCCGCGCACGCAGGCGTTCACCGCTTCAATCTGCGGGCTCCAGTTCCACAGCAGCGTCCGCTTCGGCCCTGCCAGGAATTTGGTATAGATCACCGGAACGCCGTTCTCCCGCGCGAACGCGATCAGTCTTTGATTCGCCGGTATGGTGGCGCGCGCATCGGGCACTTCCATGCCGGCTCCCTCCCGCACGAAGTCGTTCTGCAGGTCCACGATCACCAGCGCCGTTTTACCGATGCTGTACTTCATAATTCCGTTCCTCCTAAGCGTTATTTTTTATATGTTGCTGATACAGCCTTGCGTACGTCTTATCGCGCACCACGCAGCCGGCGGGCAACATGCTGCGCATCAGCTCCACGCACTTGGTGCAGGTGATGCACGTTTTGCCGGGCGCGATCTTACCGGTTTCCAGTATGTCGTTGGCAAAACCCGGGTTGGCAAACGCCTGCCGGCCGAAGCCGATGAAGTCGGCATGCCCGTTCTCCAGCGCATACGCGCCCGCCTGCACCGCAAAGCTTTTCAGCCAGCTGTACCCCGCGCCGACGAACGCCATCTCCGGCACCTCGGCCTTGGCCCTGGCCGCAAGTGTCAGCAGCCGCTCCACGCCTTTCACCGGCGGTTCGGGCGGCACATACGGCCCGTTGTCGTACGGCCGGTTGACATGCGGAATCAGATACGGGTTGCCCGCCGTCACCGCCACAAGCCGCACGCCGATATTATACAGCTCGCGCAGCAGCCGCACGGGCTCCGCCAGATCCGGCTGACCGTCCGGGCCCACGCCGAAACCGTACTGCGGCTCCATCGCGTCATACAGGCTGAGCCGGCTGGCCAGCGTGACGCGCGCGTCCACCGCCTGCCTGACCTTCTCCGCCGCGTTTTTAATGAAGCGCGTACGCCCTTCATAACCGCCGCCGTATCTGCCTTCGCGGGTGTGCGCGCCCAGCAGCTCGCCCAGAAGATACCCGTGGCTCGCCTTCACGTCCATAGCGTCAAAGCCCGCCTGCTGCGCCAACCGCGCCGTCTCGGCGAACCTGTCCTCCAGCGCTTCCAGGGCCTCGTCCGTCACTACAGGATAATCCGGCGCGATGCCGTACTTCTCGTCCAGCACCGGATTATGCGCCGCTATCACGGGTCTGGGAACGCCGTCCGGCTTGCTGTATCGGCCGGAGTGCGTCAGCTGTATCACCAGCATCGGCGCATGCCCATTCTGCTTCAGCGCGGGTTCCCTGACCTCGTCCGTCAGACGCCTGAACGCGTCCACGTTGCCTTTGTTGAGGTGCAGCTGGTACATGGACGCCCGGCCTTCCGGCACAACCGCCACCGCCTCAAACCAGATGATACCTGCGCCGCCCCTGGCGAAGCTCAGATACCGCCGCCGCGTGAGCTCGCCCGGCGAGCCGTCCTCCAGCGCATCCGCGCCTTCCATCGGCAGAACCGCCAGCGAATTGTTCACCGTAAAGCCGTTTATCACATGGCTCTTCCTATATATTTCCGTATTCCCGGAAAACCCGATATCAACGCCTGCCTCGCTGCAATATTTTTTTATCTCGTCCAGTGTTTTAAAACTGTTCTTCATCGTCCCTGCTCTTTCTGTCAGTATATATTGCCGTTGTCGCGAAAGCCCCGCCACACGTTCTCGAAGAAATCGTCGTCATCAGGCAGCGGCCGCACCGGACGCCACTCGAATGCGCACTCGCCGTCCCGGTACTTGACTTCCTGCACCATACGGCCCAAATCGCCGTTGTCCAAAACAAACCGGAAACGCTCGTCCAGCGCCGCATGGGGCCTCATGCCCGCGGCGTCATAATACAGCGCGCTGCCGCGGCTTTTGCCGCCTTTTGCAATGTAGTCCGCCATCGCGGAGAGGTACACGCACTGCCCGATCAGCGCGTCGCGATACCGGAAGAACTGCGGCAGCGTGCGCTCAGAACAGCCGGCATCGCGCTCAAGGTCAAAAAGCCGCCGCTTTGTCGTGTTTGCCAGCGCCGCAATCGCTGCGGCTTCCCGTATCGCCGCGCCCGCACGGCTCATATCGCGCTGCGCTTCGGCAAGCAGCTGCGCCGCGTTATCCGCCCGCTCAAGCGCCATATTCCCTGTTCTCACCACGCGCTCCATCTGTTCCCGCGCCGCCTGCGCGAAACGCCCGGCGCTGTCCGGCTGGCCGTTGCGCCGCGCCGCGATATACCGCGCCGCCCGCATCGAGCCCACCTGCCCGGCGTTGAGCGCGCTGCCGCCCGGCCGGTACACGCCGTGAGTCGCCGCCGCTTCGCCCGCCGCAAACAGCCCTTCCACATCCGTCTGCCACCAGCAGTCCACCGCCAGTCCGCCGTTGTTGTGCTGCGCGCACAGCGCAATCTCCAGCGGCTCTTTCTTCAGATCCACGCCCCGGTTGCGGTAAAACTCATACGCCGGCGCGTTCATATGGATCAGGCGGTCCACCGGCGTTCCGAAAAGCGCGCCCGCTTTCTTAAGATAACCGCGCGCTTCCTCGCCAAGCGCCCCGAAATCCGCCTCGCCGCCACCCGCGTTCCGCGTAAAGTCCAGAAACACGCGCCGCCCTTTCATGCAGCGCTCCACGTATACCAGCATGTCGATCAGCGACGAACCGCCCGCCGCCTTGCACACGTCGAACGGCCACTGGTACCCTTTTAGAAACACGCAGTCCAGCAAAGCGCCCCGGCTGTCGAAAAATTCGTCCAGAAACTCGCGCTCGTCATTGCCGTCAGCGTCGGTGGAAACAAACCGCGGCAATACCTGCATGTACGTGCCGGAAACGTTCCACCGCGGCGATATCGACGCCAGCCCGTACTGCCATTCCGTGAGGTTCCGGCCGCGCGCCCCCGCTTCCAGCGCAATACCGGTCGCGCCGTGCTGGCCTTCAGGATATGCGGTGTCGGCATACAGCCCGGCCGGCCCGCCCGTCGCCCAGACGATGTTCACGCAGTTAAAAGCGGCGTAGCTTACCTCGCCCCGAGCCAGCCCGCCAAGGTCCAGGCACAGCAGCCCAATCGCCTTTCCGCCGCGAGTCAGTATCGACACTGCCTGCATCCCCGAATAAATCGGGATATTCTTGGCCTTCACCGAACGTTCCAGCGCTTCCACCATCAGCCGGGATGTCAGCGGCCCGGCGGAAGTCGCCCGCCGCCTCGGGTCATGGTCCGTCTTGTAGCCGACGTATTCGCCGTAGCGGTTCACCGGAAACGGCACGCCCAGCTCGCACAGCCTCAAAAAACACGCCGCGGAGTTCGCCGCCTCGGCCAGCGCGATATCGCCGTCCACGCACTGCCCGTCAAAAAGCGTCTGCGCCATCTCGCGCACCGAATCGCCTTCTCCGCCCGACAGCGACAGCTTGTAATACGTCTGTTTGTCCGAGCCGGCGTTGCGGGACGTGCTGCTGCCAATATCCTCACAAACAAGCGCAATATCGGTCACGCCGCGCGCGTGCAGTTGGTCCGCCGCGTTCAGCGCGGCAGCGCCCGCTCCCACCACCACGGTGTTTACCGATATGATTCTGACGTCGCGTCCGCAAACATCCATACTGTCCATGCCAACCCTGCCTACAGCCGCCGGATATGAAACCCGCCGTCCACGTTGAGCACTTCCCCGGTGGAATATGGCAGCTCTCCGCTGCACAGCAGCGCCACGGCCTTTGCCACATCCTCCGGCTCACCCCATCTCCCTATCGGGCAAATCCCCTGCGCAAACAGCGCGTCGTATTTTTCCCTGACCACCGCCGTCATATCGGTGGCAATAATACCCGGCCTTACCTCATACACGTAAATCATCTCCGAAGCCAGCCGGTCGGCGTACAGCTGCGTCAGCATCGACACGCCCGCCTTGGACACGCAGTATTCGCCCCGGTTTAAGGACGACGCAAACGCGGAAATCGAGCCGATGTTGACAATCGTGCCGCGCCGCCCTTCCACAGGCTCCTGCGCGATCATCTGCTTTGCCACCATCTGCGTGAAAAACATGTTGGCCTTGAGATTGATGCTGATCACCCGGTCAAAGCTCTCCTCCGTCATCTCCAGCAGATCGGCGCGCTTCTCTGGACCCACGCCCGCGTTGTTCACCAGCACGTCCACGCGGCCGAAGGCCGAAAGCGCCGCCTCCAGGCAGCGCCGCCTGTCCCGCGTGTCCGCCACGTCGCCCTGCACGCTCACCACACGCCCCCGCGCGCGCAGCGCGCCTAAGTTCTTTTCTAGCGTCTCGTTCATGTGCGCGTGCATCACCGTCACGCCGTAACCTTCGTCCAGCAGCTTTTGCGCGATGGCGTATCCGATGCCGCGGCTGCCGCCCGTTACAATCGCCGTCCGGCTCATTTTTTCGAGTTCCTTTCCCGGTGAAATTTACTGATAATTGTTTACTGTAAAATTGTATATTATTTCGCCCGAATAAGCTATAATAGGACTTGCTCAATACTTAGCGCTTTTTGCGTTAAAAGGGGTGCTTTTATGAATATGGAAAGCAATCCTACCCGCGAAATTGACGTTTATTATCGCGAATCTCCGAACCTTGCCGCCGCGGACACGCATTTTCATAATGTGCACGAAATAATTTTCATCGTGGACGGCAGCGTCCGCATCCACGCCGGCAGTAAAACCTACAACGCGTCCGGAAACACCATCGTGTTCTTCAGCAACCTGGAAAAGCATTCGGTCACCGTCACCCGGGCCCCCTATAAGCGCTATGTGGTTTCGCTGTCGCAAAACTATACCCACCAGATGCTGAAGGACTCCCCGCTGCTGTCCATACTGCTGCAGCGGCCCGAGAGCTTCTCGCACGCCATCGCGCTGGACGACGAAACGGCAGCCGGCATCCGGCAGGTGCTGGATACCATGGTGGCTGAAGCATCCCAGCAAAAAGCGTTCTGGACGCTGCGCCTGTCGCTTCTCATCACCGACATGCTGATCCGCCTGTACCGGTTCTCCCATAGCGCCTTCCCGGTGAACGCGATGGACGACGCCGCGCGCATCGTCACCGAAACGCAGAAATACATCACCGACCACGCCCATGAGGACATCTCGCTGGAACAGCTCGCCGCCCGGCACTTCATCAGCAAGTACCACCTGTCCCGCATATTCAGCCGCATCACGGGATACACGTTCCGCAACTACCTGATACTGCACCGGCTGTCCATCGCAAAAGACCTGCTCATCCACACAGGCAAGTCGGTATCCGAGATCGGCCAGCTGTGCGGGTACGGCAACGTCAACCACTTCATCCGCATATTCAAGGCGCACGAAGGCCTGTCGCCCCACCGTTACCGCAAAGCCCACCGCGGTCAGTGAGGTTTGCCTTTCAACATGCGCGTACTTTTATTTTTACGGCAATATTAAACGGGGTGCCGCCACAGCACCCCGTGTCATTATTGACCTTACTTACCTTATGCGCCGCATTCGTCCTCCTCATCCTGCAGCGCGTCGTAGCCTTCCTCGCCGGTCCGTATCTTGATGACGTTTTCCACATCGTAGATGAATATCTTGCCGTCGCCCATGTTGCCGGTATACAGCGCCTTCTTGACGGTATCCACAACGGTCTGGGTCGGAATCTTGCACACCACGATATCCACCTGCACCTTGGGAAGCAGCCTGGTTTTTACCGGCGCGCCGCGGTAATACTCGGTGTGCCCTTTCTGCATGCCGTAGCCCAGCACGTTGGTGACCGTCAGCCCCGTGATGCCGATGCCGTCCAGCGCGGACTGCAGCGCCGTCAGCTTCTCCTGGCTGGTGATAATCGTGACTTTTGTCATCTTTGCGCCGGCACGCGCCCTGTTCACGACGGGTACGGCGACATCCGGAGATACCGTGCCGGCTGCAGACGCCGGCGCTTCGGCCGGAGCGGGAACCGCGGCTTTCTCCCCGCCTCCGTTGACCGTCTCCAGAATCGGCGCCACGATGGCGAAATCCGGATAAGCGGAGTTGCCGTGCTCGCCGATATCCAGGCCCTGAATCTCCTCCGCAAGGCTGACGCGGATGCCCACCGTCTTCTTGAGCAGGTACCATATCAGACCGGACGCAGCGAATACGAACACGCCCACTGCGAGCGCGCCCAGGGCCTCCACGCCCAGCAGTCTCCAGCCGCCGCCGAAGAACAGCCCGTTGACGGTGGAAAGGCTGGTCACGCCCTCCTGTGCGAACAGCCCGACGGCGAGCGTGCCGAACACGCCGCACACCAGGTGAACGGAAGTCGCGCCCACAGGGTCGTCAACCTTGACCCGGTCAAAGAACAGCACGGAGAACACGACGAGCACGCCGGCTATCGCGCCGATGATCAGCG
>JAAXZP010000218.1 GCA_012719815.1 Christensenellaceae bacterium | reverse complement strand
TTGCTTTGGCCAAAGGACGCCTGGCGGAAAAGGCGATGGAAATACTGCAGCAGTGCGGAATCGAGTGCGACGAGATGTTCTGCAACACCCGCAAGCTGATATTCTTTGACAAAACGCAGAACGTGCGCTTTATCATGGTTAAGCCTGCGGACGTGCCCACGTATGTGGACCACGGCGTGGCGGATATGGGCATCGTCGGCAAGGATACGCTGATGGAAGCAAACCTGCCACTTTACGAGATGGCAGACTTGAAGTTTGGCAAGTGCCGCCTGTGCATCGCGGGGTACCCGGCAGGCCGGGACAAATCGCTGACGTCCTCGGTGCTGCGCGTGGCGACGAAATATCCCGAAATCGCCAAAAGCTATTACGCAAGCAAGGGCGTGTCCATTGAGTGCATCAAACTCAGCGGCAGCGTGGAATTAGGGCCGATACTCGGCCTGTCGGACGTCATACTCGACATCGTGGAAAGCGGCCGTACGCTGGCGGAAAACGGGCTTGTGATCACCGAAGAGGTGGCGGAGGTTTCCGCGCGGCTGGCTGTCAACCGGGCGAGCCTTAAGATCAAGGCCAAGGTGTTGATGCCGCTGATTGAGCGAATACGCCAGGTGGTGGAGGAGCGCGCATGAAGATATACAGATCGTCAGATATTGAAACCGTCAAGGCTCGGCTGAAGAGAAAAGCGGAGTCGGACCTTGCCGTGGTGGCCGCTGTCCGCGCCATACTGGATGACGTGCGCAGCAAGGGCGATGCGGCGCTGTTCCGTTTCACGAAGCAATTCGACGGGTTTGATTTAAGCTCTTCCAACCTGCGCGTCTCCAGAGACGAGATCGCGGCGGCTTACGCGGAGGTATCGCCTGAGCTGCTGGGCGTGCTGGAAAGAAGCGCGGCCAATATTGCCGCGTTCCACGAGCTGCAAAAGCGCGAAGGTTACGAACGGCGGGGAAACGGTGCGGTGACGGGGCGGCTGGTGTTGCCGGTGCAACGCGCGGGTGTGTATGTGCCGGGCGGAAAGGCGGCGTATCCCTCCAGCGTGCTGATGAACATCATACCGGCAAAGATCGCGGGCGTGGAGGAAATCATCATGGTGACTCCGCCCGGCAGGGATGGACATATCGAGCCGCTGACGCTGGTCGCGGCGGATATCGCGGGCGCGGATGCCATACTGCGCATCGGCGGCGCGCAGGCCATAGCAGCGCTGGCGTACGGCACGGAAAGCGTGCCCCGGGTGGACGTCATCACTGGCCCCGGCAACGCGTATGTGGCGGCAGCGAAGCGCGAGGTGTACGGCGAAGTGGGCATTGACATGATCGCAGGTCCGTCCGAGGTGCTGATCATCGCGGACGAAAACGCCAACCCGGCTTACGTGGCTGCGGATTTCCTCTCGCAGGCGGAGCACGACGAAAAGGCGGCCAGCGTGCTGCTGACGCCCAGCGAAGCGCTGGCGCAGAGCGCGGCGGTTGAGATTGAGCGCCAGCTTCAGCTGCTGCCGCGCCGGGAGATTGCGGCACGGGCGGTTCAGGATTTCGGCACCATCGTAGTGACGGAGTCGCTGGACGAGGCGTTTGACATCGCCAACGATTTTGCGCCCGAGCACCTGGAGATACTGACGGAAGAGCCGATGAGACACATCGGCAAGGTGAGAAACGCGGGGGCGGTATTTCTCGGGGAATATGCGCCTGAGCCGCTGGGAGACTACTTCGCGGGCCCCAACCATGTGCTGCCCACCGCGGGAACGGCACGGTTCTCGTCGGCACTGTCGGTAGACTCCTTCATGAAGACGGTCAATTACGTCTGCTACGACCGCGAAGCGCTCAGGGCATGTTACAACGACATCAAAATATTTGCGAAGGCGGAAGGGCTGGATGCGCACGCAAAAAGCGCGTCCATACGATTTGAACCGGAGGATAAACCATGAGAAACGCAGAGCTTAGCCGTAAGACAAACGAGACGGATATCAATGTCAGGCTCAATGTCGACGGTACGGGGGAAAGGCAAATCGACACCGGCATCGGTTTCTTCGACCACATGCTGGACCAATTCGCGCGACACGGCCTAATTGACCTGACGCTGGCCGTGAAAGGCGATTTGAACGTGGACGAGCACCACACCGTCGAGGATACCGGCATCGCGCTGGGCGAAGCTTTTGCGGCGGCTGTTGGCGACAAGACGGGCATCAGCCGTTACGCCACGCAGTTTGTGCCGATGGACGAGGCTCTGGCCTGCGTCAGCGTTGATGTCTCGGGCCGCGGCTTTTTGCACTATAATGTGGATTGTCCGGACGCGACGGTGGGCGGCGTGCCGTCTCAACTGTTTGAGGAATTCTTCCGCGCGTTTGCGACTTCTGCCAAAATTACGCTGCACATCAACGCGTTGTACGGCGTCAACACGCACCACATGCTGGAAGCGGTGTTCAAAGCTACCGGACGCGCGCTGCGTTTCGCGCTGGAAACAGACCCGCGCGGCAGCGGTATTCCTTCCACCAAAGGGGTGCTGTAAGTGATCGCGATTATCGACTACGGCATGGGCAACCTGCGCAGCGTGCAGAAAGCGCTGGAATACCTCGGCTTTGATGCCCGCATCACCGATAAAAGGCAGGACTTAATCGACGCTTCGCACATCATACTGCCCGGCGTGGGGGCGTTCGGGGACGCCATCGACTCCCTGAACAAATCCGGAATACGCGAGACGATGCTGAACGAGATCGCCAAGGGCAAGCCGTTCCTTGGCATCTGCCTGGGGATGCAGCTTTTGCTCGACAGGAGTTTTGAGAACGGCGAGTACGCAGGCCTCTCGTTGGTGCCGGGCGACGTGGTGCCGTTTAACGTGAACGGCCTCAAAGTACCGCACATGGGCTGGAACAACCTCATCACGCGAGACAGTGCCCTGATGGATGCAGGCGACAGCACATATGTCTACTTTGTGCATTCGTATCATGCGGCTGGCGTGCCGGAGGAGTACATCATCGCGGAGGCGGATTACGGCTACCACTTCACTGCCGCAGTGTGCCGTGACAACGTGTTCGGCCTGCAGTTCCACCCGGAGAAAAGCGGCGACGCTGGGCTTGCCATGCTGCGCCGGTTTGGAGGCTTGTCATGACGATATACCCGGCGATTGACATAAAAAACGGCGTGTGCGTGCGGCTTAAGATGGGCGACATGCAGCAGGCTACCGAATATGGCGACCCGGCGGAAATCGCGGCCGAGTGGCAGCGGCAGGGCGCGGAGTACCTGCACCTGGTGGACCTGGATGCGGCTTTCGCGGGGGAGTTCTGCAACCGCAATACCGTGGCGCGCATACTGGAAACCGTCAGTATACCGGTTCAGCTGGGCGGCGGCGTGCGCACGCTGGCCGATATAGAGGACCGGCTGGAGATGGGCATCAGCCGCGTCATCATCGGCACCGCGGCTATCGAGAACCCCGATATGGTGGCGCAGGCGGCTACGCGGTATCCCGGCCGCATCGCGGCGGGCATAGATGCTAAAGACGGCCGCGTGC
>JAAXZP010000217.1 GCA_012719815.1 Christensenellaceae bacterium | reverse complement strand
GACGAGCTGCTGATCTCCGTGGACCCGTGCGGCGACAGGTCGAAGGAAATCGCGCTGGGCTTTGCGGCGCGTGATGCGCGGGTCCGGGTGATGGACGGCCCGGGTGAGGGCGTGATCAGGAACTTTGGATTCGCTTTGAAGCACGTGGCTGGCCGGTTCGTGTTTCTCTCCGACCAGGACGACGTGTGGCTGGAGGGCAAAATGGCCGCGGTGCTGGACGAGCTGGCGCGCGAAGGCGTGCTGGCGGTGGTGCACAACGCGTCGGTGACGGACGAAACGCTGCAAAACGTGTTGGGGCGCTTTTTTGAGCGCGGTTTTCATCCCGGCATTGTCCGCAATATCATCCGGAACCGCTACATTGGCTGCTGCATGGCGATAAAGCGCGAGCTGCTGGACATTGCGCTGCCCTTCCCGGATGACATACCGATGCACGATCAGTGGCTGGGGCTGCTGGCGGCAAGGCATGGAAAGGTCGCGTATATCGACCGGCCGCTGATGCTGTACCGGCGGCACGCCGGCACTGTGACGGGACGGGGTAAGGCCGGGATGCTGACGCGCCTGAAATGGCGTCTGTGCATCGCGAAGGATTTGCTGCTTTACGGCGGGAGGCAGACGCATGGCCGGGATTGATGTACTGGTGGTCGTCTACAACAAGGCGCTGGCGCAGAGCCGGACGGTTGCCACGTTGAACGCGCCTGGTGACGCGCGCGTCCATATCGTGGACAATAGCACGTCTGATTACGGCAACCGGCAGTTCGCGCAGGCGAAGGGGTATGAATATGGCGATATGGGAGGCAACGCGGGGCTGAGCCGGGCGTACAACCGCGTGATCGACATGCTGGACAAGGACGACGGGTTGCTGTGCCTGTTCGACGACGACACCGAGGTGGACAACCGCTATTTTGAGGCATTGAAAAAGGCTGCCGAGGCGCACCCTGAAATTGACGTATTTGCGCCGGTGGTGACGGACCAAAAGGGTATAATGTCTCCGTGCATACTACGCGGCGTGTCGTGCCGGCGGGTTCAAAGTTTGGAAGAGCTGCCCGAGCGCGGCGTGTCGGCCATTAACTCGGGGCTGGCGGTGCGCCGCCGTGTGTTTGCACATTACCGCTACGACGAAGGGCAGTTTCTGGACTACGTGGACCACGCTTTTCTGCGCGACATCACCGGACACGAGCGGGCGCGCATTCATGTACTGGGGGACGTGGTGTTGCGGCAGTCGTTCTCGGGCAGCACCAGGCAGAGCCGCGCGGCAGCCATGCAACGGTACCGGATATTTAAAAAGGATATAACGTATTACTGTGGAAAATACGGCATCTCGCCTGTGCTGAGATGGGCACTGCTGTTAAGGAGGAGGCTCAGGCTGCTGCTGGGGTAAGGCAGACGGGAGGAGACGCGATGGTTTCTGTCGCCATGACGACATACAACGGGGAAAAGTACATCAACGCCCAGCTGGAATCGCTCCGCGACCAGACGCTGGCGCCTGATGAGGTGGTCATATTTGACGACTGCTCCACGGACAGCACTGCGGAACTGGTGCGCGCCTTTATCGCGGATAACGGGCTTACTCATTGGCGCTTCACTGTTAACTCCCAGAACATGGGCTTTGTGCGCAACTTTTATCAGGCTGTGGACGCCGCGTCGGGCGATTACATATTCCTGTGCGATCAGGATGATGTGTGGAAACCGGACAAAATAGAACGGATGGTGGCTGTATTTCAGGCTCATCCTTATGTGCAGGCGCTTTGCGCGGGTTTTGAGATGATCGACAGCGAGGGGCAAAAATTACCGGGCCGCGCGAGCAGTGGCCTTGTCTGCGGGCGCGCCGGTGAAGGCGGGCTGATGAAGATAGGGTTTGAAGAAGTGCTGTGGCGGAATATTGCGCCCGGCTGCACGTCCGCCTATACCCGCTCATGCCGGGATTTCTTCGCGCGTTACCGCACCGGCCTGTGCCCGCACGACTGGGAGCTCAACCTGTTTGGCGCGGTGCTGGGCGGCCTGTACTATTTCGACGCGCCGCTTACCGGTGACCGCATGCACGGGGCCAACACAATCGGCCTGGCTCAGCTGAAAGCGGCGGAGCGCCTGTCTGCATACGCGCATGACCCCCGGATTGCGGCTGCGGAGGAGGAATGCCGCCGCGCACATGCGTACCATGAGTCGGATTGGCTGCGCAGCATGCCGGCCCAGGAGCGCCGGGCAGTGGAAAAGCGCGTCCGTTTGACGGAACTCAGGCATCAGGCGCTTACCCTGAAAAAGGCGGCGTTATGGCTTGCGCTTTTGGGGCACCTGCCCGATTACTGGCGGTGGAGGGGGCCGCAGGGCATGCTCAACGACCTGCGTTATATCATGCAGCGTAGAGGATGAGCATGCAGCGTAGAGGATGAGCGTCAAATGGCTTGCGGAAAACGAGAATTTTGATTATACTGAATAAATTGGATAACCGGACATGCAAAATAAGAAAATTGGAAACTGGAGGAAACATGAAGAGGGCTTTAATCACGGGAATCACAGGACAGGACGGCTCGTATCTGGCTGAGCTGTTGCTGGAAAAAGGTTATGTTGTTTACGGTATCAGACGACGGACAAGCCATCTGGATTATCATAATGCGGCTCACCTTAAAGGCAAGGTGGAATTTATCTACGCGGACATGACGGACCTTCCGTCGCTGATGCGCGCAGTTTCCGTCGCTCAGCCGGACGAGGTTTACAACCTGGCTGCCCAGTCGTTCGTGCAGACCTCCTGGGAACAGCCGGCGCTTACCACCCAGACGGATGCGATGGGCGTGCTGTACCTGCTGGAGGCGATACGCCTTATTAAGCCGGACGCGCGGTTCTATCAGGCGTCCACCAGCGAGATGTTCGGGCTGGTGCAGGAGGTGCCACAGAAGGAGACCACGCCGTTTTACCCGCGCAGCCCGTATGGTGTCGCCAAGCTATACGGCCACTGGATTACCGTCAACTATCGCGAGAGCTACGATCTGTTCGCATGTTCGGGCATCCTGTTCAACCACGAGTCGGAAAGGCGCGGCCTGGAGTTTGTGACCCGCAAGATCACATCCAGCGCGGCGCGCATCAAGTTGGGGCTTTTAGACTGCGTGGAGCTGGGCAACCTGAACGCCAAGCGCGACTGGGGCCATGCGCAGGACTATGTGCGCGCCATGTGGCTGATGCTCCAGCAGCCCGAAGCGGACGATTATGTGGTGGCCACCGGTGAAACGCGGACGGTCCGTGAATTCGCGACGGTCGCGTTCCGGGCGGTGGGCATAGACATCGAATGGCGGGGTAGCGACGTCAATGAGGTGGGCATCGATACCGCCACGGGCCGAACGGTGGTGAAGGTGAACCCGAAATTCTTCCGCCCTGCCGAAGTGGAGCTGCTGATTGGAGACCCGTCCAAAGCGGAGGCTAAGCTGAACTGGAAGCGTGAGATCAGCTTTGAGGAGCTGGTGACGCGCATGGTAAACCATGATATGGCGCTGCTTCAGGGCAAGTAAGCACGCGGAGGGACAATGAAAGCGCTGATTACCGGAGCGGGCGGATTTGTCGGCAAATACCTGGCCGCGTATCTGGAGTCCAAAGGAATAGAGGTTTTTGGCACCGATATCGTTAACCAAAGTGCCGCAGAGTTTGGGCAATTCCGGCAGTGTGACCTGCTGGACGCAAAAAGCGTGGACGCCTTGATTGCAGACGTCATGCCCGACTGTATTTATCACCTGGCCGGGCAGTCCAACGTCGGAGTATCGTGGAACCAGCCGGCGCTTACCATGCAGGTTAATGTCATGGGTACCGTCAACCTGATGGATGCGGTGCGCCGGATAGCGCCGGGGGCAAAAATGCTCATCGTTGGCTCGGCTGACCAATACGGTATCGTGTCGCCCGACATGTGTCCGCTCAGGGAAGATATGCCGCTTAATCCTGTGAGCCCCTATGCTCTGAGCAAAGCCATGCAGGAGCGGGCAGCGCAGTTCTATATACGTCATTTTGGACTACACATCGTGCTGGTACGCGCGTTCAACCATATAGGGCCGGGGCAGGGG
>JAAXZP010000216.1 GCA_012719815.1 Christensenellaceae bacterium | reverse complement strand
GCGGTTGGCATTGCCCAGCTTTTCGGCGGTAATCTCGTTGTCGGTGAACTCTTCCCCCACTTTGGCAAACTCCGCGATCTCTTCCTTCCACTTGACGATATCCTTGGGCCGCTTCATCTGAGGAAGGTCCATGATGTGCATCGGCACTTCCCGGCCCAGTATCTCATAAGCCTTCTTCTTGCCGTCGCATGTGGTCTCCCCCACGTACATGTCGGCAATGCGGAAGAACGGGCAGGTCTTGCTCAGCCGCGCTCCCACCGACGCCTTGATCAGCGGACAGGTGCTTCTGGGCAGCACCGTCTCGCCCGCGGGCACCCAGAATTGAGAACCGCCGCACAGGCCGGTCACGATGCCGTCTGCCGCGATCACCACTTCGTCGGGCACAAACACGCAGAACGTGCCGAACACCTTGCGCCCCTGCTTCTGGGCTTCCAGCAGCTCCGCAGGCCGTATGCCGTGCACTTCCGCAATCACCATATCCCAGAAATCCATCGCCGTGGGCCTGTTCTCCTGCGACATAAACACATCCCCCACCGCAGTGGGCAGCACCTGACACAACAGGTCGTGCGCCTCGATGTCCATGCCGAGATCTTTCCACATCTGTACGTAATCCGCCATTTTATCCTCCTCAAATGCCTTTATATCAAACCATCAGTTCATGCCATCCGTCCGTATCGATGCCGGCCTCCCGTGCCGCCTTTTCAACCGCGTCCCGCGCATCCGGCGGTGCGCTCCACGCCATGCCGCAGCCCGCGGTGATCTCCCGCGGCACCGGTATCAGCCGCCCGGGCACGCCCCTCTCGGCGCATACCTTCTCCATCGCCATCGCCGCCGTCGTGGTTTGAAACGTCACAATCAGGCGAAGCTGCTTTACCCGCATACCGCCAGCTCCTTGACGGCGCGTACCGCCGCGTCCACTTCTTCTGTCTCATTGAACCACCCGAAGCTGAACCGAACCGCCCCCAGCTCCGTCGTGCCCAGCGCCTGGTGCATGCGCGGCGCACAATGAGCGCCCGGGCGCGTGGCGATGCCGTACGTCTCCGCCAGCTCGTCCGCCGCCTCGCCGGAATCATATCCGTGTATGTTCAGCGCCACGATGGGCGCATGCTGCTCTGTCGTGAAGTCGCCGTACACCGTCACGCCCTCAATCTGCGAAACTCCGTCCAGAAAACGGCGTGTGAGGAAACGCTCTTTGGCCTGTATCGCGTCCAGCCCTACCGAATTGATATAATCCACCGCCGCGGCCAGCCCCGCGATGCCGTGCCCGTTCAGCGTCCCCGCCTCCAGCAGCGCCGGCAGCTGCTCGGGCTGCGTCCGGCTGTACGTCTGCACGCCGGTGCCGCCCACTTTCCACGGCCTGATTTTCACGCCTTCTCGGATACACAGGCCGCCCGTTCCCTGCGGGCCCATCAGTGCCTTATGCCCGGTGAAGCAGAGTATATCGATGTTCATGGCCTCCATGTCGATCGGAGTGCTTCCCGCCGTCTGCGACGCGTCCACGATAAATATCAGGCCGTGCTTTTTCGCGATCTGCCCCACCCGGGCCACGTCCACCATATTGCCGGTCAGGTTGGACGCGTGCGTACATACAATGGCCTGCGTACCGGGGCGTATCAGCTTTTCAAAATCCGCGTAGTCGATATTGCCGCGCCTGTCCGCCGCCACGAAGCTCAGCTCAACCTGCCTCTCCGTCTGCAAGCGGTACAGCGGTCGCAAAACGGAGTTGTGCTCCAAATCCGTGGTAATCACATGACGGCCCGGCTCAATAGTGCCGCAGATGGCGATGTTGAGAGCCTCGGTCGCGTTGCAGGTGAACACCACATGGTCGGGCCGCCTGCAGCCGAAAAGCTGCGCCAGCTTGACGCGCGCCTGGTAAACGGTACGCGACGCATCCAGGCTGACAGCGTGCGTCCCGCGCGACGCGTTGCCCAGCGCGTTCATCGCCCGCACCACCGCCTCGATAACCTGCGGCGGCTTGCGCAGCGTCGTCGCCGCGTTGTCGAGGTATATCATGGCTTGATGACCTTGTCCGCCGCGCTTAATTTCTCGACGATGGTATACATATTGGCGATCTGCCCGACCGCCAGTTTCTCCGTCAGACCGTAATAGTTCAGGCACGTACCGCAGGTTAATATTTCCACGCCCTGTGCCTCCATGCTCTTCAGGTCTTCCAGGCTGACCGAACCTTCAATCGGTATATGAGCGCCGCCATTGTAGAAGATAATCGTTCTCGGCAGCTGCTCCAGCTGAGACAGCGCGTAGATGAACCCTTTCATCAGCGTCCTGCCCAGCTCGTCGTCCCCGCGGCCCATCGCAGCGGTGTCAATTACCACTACGGTGTTGTTCCGGATATCCGGCACGCAGACGGGTTCGGATTCCTCAGCGTTGGGCTGCGCGGTTTTCGTCTCCGGAAGAGTGGTAACCTCCATCGTAATCACAAAATGCCTGTCGTCCAGCTTTTCGCTGTTTACCGCAAACCCTTTGCCCATAACCAGCCGCGTTACGTTCTGCACGGCAATCTCGT
>JAAXZP010000215.1 GCA_012719815.1 Christensenellaceae bacterium | reverse complement strand
GTATTATACATATTTTCATATATTCTTCATTCCCACGTTCCGCTGGAACAAGCGCTGGTATGTGCGCCTGCGCTGTTGCGGCCCGGTATATGAAGCGGACGACGAATACGGAAAAGAGCTGGAAGCGGGCGCGCCACTGGATTTTTCCCGGCTGAACAAGGTGCATACCGGCTTTGGCGGCGGGGAGTATTACGCGACGTGTAAAAACTGTGGCAGTGCGTTCGACCCCAGCTTTGCCTATTGCCCGCATTGCGGCACAAAACGATAAGGAGAAATCATATGGACAAACAGGAATACGATGCGCTGGTGAAACGGCTGTACTTCCCGCCCGCAAAGCAGCCGCAGATACTGACGGTGCCGTCGATGCGCTACGCCATGATCGACGGGCAGGGCGACCCCAACACCAGCGAGGCGTTTCAGGACGCGGTGGCCGCGCTGTACAGCGTTTCGTACGGCATCAAAATGCTGCCCAAGAAGGGCACCGTGCCGCCGGGGTATTTTGAATACAAGGTCAACGCGCTGGAGGGGCTGTGGACGATGCCGGAAGGCGTGGATTTCGACCCGAGAGACAAAAGCCGCCTTATCTGGACGCTGATGATCATGCAGCCCCCGTTCGTGACGCCGGAACTGTTCGAGGAAGTGCGCATCGTCCAGCGGGACAGGAAAAAGCTGGCCGCGCTGGACAGCGTGCGCTTTGAGACGCTGGACGAGGGGCTGTGCGCGCAGGCGCTGCACGTAGGGCCTTTCGATACCGAACCGGAAACGTTTGATAAGCTGCACGCGTTTATCGAGCAGGAAGGGTATGAGCGCGTAGAATTCGGCCATCACGAAATATACATGTCGGATTTCCGCAAGACCGCGCCCGAGAAGCTCAAAACGGTACTCCGCGTGCGCATCAGGGAGAAAAAATAGCCTTGGTGCTAACGCGAACCCGGTTCAATACGCGACAAAAAGGTTTTTATTAAACTGAAAGCCTGCAAACGCAGGCATTTTTACTATGGTTAAGCAGGCTGTCTGCCAATGCTATCCTGTCTTTGCCAAGAAAGCTGCGCTATGTTAGTATTTTAACAACACGACAAAGGAGGATGACGAGTTGGAGCCAAAGGCGCGGATTGATATTAAAAAGATCAAAAAGATCGCCGTAATCGTGGTGGTGGCTGCGCTGCTATTAACGCTGGCGCTGACCTGCTGGTATACCGTGGACGACAAGCAGCAGGCGGTGGTCACCACGTTCGGCAAGGTGACGGATGTCACGGACGCCGGCATCCATTTCATGCTGCCGTTCGGCATCCAGCAGGTGCACAAGGTGGACGTCAACGTTTACCAGAAGATCGAGCTGGGCTACCGCACAGACACCTCGTCTCCGGAGGGCTATAGGCTGGTAGAGGACGAGAGCAAGATGATCACGGGCGATTACAACATCGTCAACGTGGAATTCTTCGTGGAATACAAGGTATCGGACCCTGTCAAGTATCTGTATGCATCGTATGAGCCCGAGAAAATACTGCGCAACCTGATACAGAGCCAGGTGCGCACAGTGGTGGGCTCCACCAACGTGGACGCCGTGCTGACCACCGGCAAGGAGATGATCCAGCAGCAGGTGAAGGAGCTGATAACGGGCGTACTGGCGGAGTATGACGTCGGCCTGATGCTGACGGATGTGAAGATTCAGGACTCCGAGCCGCCGACCGAGGAAGTGACCGCGGCGTTCAAGGACGTGGAAACGGCCAAGCAGGGCGCAGAGACGGTGGTGAACGAAGCCAAGGCGTACCGGAACGCCGAGATACCCAAGGCGCAGGCGCAGGCGGACAAAACGCTGCAGAACGCCGAGTACTTAAAGCAGCAGCGCATCAACCAGGCGGCGGAGAGGATCGCGCTGTTTGAAGCGATGTACAGCGAGTACGTGAACAACCCGGAGATCACCAAATCCCGGATGTATTACGAGATCATCATCAAGATGCTGCCGGGCGTGAAGATATTCATCAATACCTCGCAGGACGGCGTGGAAATGATGCTGCCGCTGGACGATTTTTTAAGCGGCACGGCGCCGGCGCCGAACACGATGCCGAATACGGCGCAGAACACGGAGGTGGAGTGACATGAAGAAAAAGCTGATAAGAGCATTGGTGATCGTCGCAATCGTCCTGGCGCTGATCGTGATATTCTCCAGCTTCTACGTGGTGCCGGAAAACGAGTACGCCTGCACGGTGCGTTTCTCCAAAATCATCGCCACCCAGGACCAGCCGGGGCTGTATTTCAAGGTGCCGTTTGTGGACAGCGTGAGAAGCTTCCCCAAAGCCATCATGGTATACGACATACCGCCGTCGGAAGTGCTGACCGCGGACAAGCAGAACATGACGGTGGACAGCTACGTGCTGTGGCGCGTGACGGACCCGCTGCGCTTCTTCCAGACGCTGGGCAGCGTGAGCGTGGCGGAGGAACGCCTGGACGCGATGACATACAACGCGCTTAAAAACGTGATGGGCACTCTGGCGCAGAAGGATATCATCAACGAGGACGCCATCGACGAGCGCAACGACATATACGCCGGCATCGCCACCAACGTGGCCGCCATCGCCAAGACGTACGGCATCGAGGTGGTGGACGTGAAAATCAAGCGGTTCGACCTGCCCGAAGCCAACGAGCAGGCGGTGTATTCGCGCATGATCTCCGAGCGCAGGCAGATCGCCGAGAAGTACAGGGCGGACGGCGAATACGAGGCGTCCATCATCCGCAACGATGTGGATAAGCAGGTGAACATCATCATCTCCAACGCTGACGCGCAGGCCGCCGCCATCATCGCGGAGGGCGAGCAGGAGTATATGCGCATGCTGGCCGAGGCGTACAACACGGAAGACAAGCGCGCTTTCTACGAATACATGCTGGCGCTGGACGCGCTGGAGGCGTCGCTCGATGGCACCAATAAGACGGTGGTGCTGGGGCCGGATTCGGTGCTGGCGCGGCTGCTGACGGGGCAGTAAACGGGGGAAACCAAGAGGAGCCGCTGTTCATATGAACGGCGGCATATTTTTTTGAAAAAAGTTTAATTAGTATATTGCAATGTAAGGTACTGTGTGATATAATGCAACCGTCCGGTACGGATTTTATTTTTAGACAGCTACCTTGTAAAGCAAGATACAGAGCGGTGTTTTGTACCGAAGGGAGGGGTGGCGTGAACGCGCAATTGAAAAAGGGCGTGCTGGAGCTTTGCGTGCTGGAAATGCTGCGGAGCGAGGACCATTACGGCTACGAGCTGGTGGCGAAGATTTCCCGCAGCATCGCGATCTCCGAAGGCACGATATACCCGCTTCTAAGGCGGCTGCAGAACGAAGGCTACTTAAGCACGTACCTCAAGGAATCCACCGAGGGGCCGCCGAGAAAGTATTACCGGCTGACGCCTCTGGGGGAGGAAAAGCGAAAGGAGTATTTGCAGGATTGGCGCGCGTTTGTGAGCGGCGTCGAGAAGATCGTAGGAGGGCACAGTGAATAAGGAGCAATATTTAAAAAAGCTTGCTGCGAATCTCAGCAAGCTGAAGGTTCCGAACGTCGAGGAGATACTCGGTGATATTGCGGAATATTTCGACTGCGCCATGCAAGACGGCGAAAGCGTCGAGGAAATCTGCGCCCGCCTGGGCGAGCCCAAAAAGCTGGCGCGGGAATACCGGGCGCAGCACTGCATCGCGCAGGCGCACGCCAAGGCGGCGCCCCGCTCCATGGCAAGGGCGTTTCTTTCCTCGGCAGCGCTGGGGACGATTAACTTCCTCTACGTGCTGTTCGTCG
>JAAXZP010000214.1 GCA_012719815.1 Christensenellaceae bacterium | reverse complement strand
GCATTCGTGCGCCGCCTGCGATATGGAACCGTACGACATCGCGCCCGTCTTGAACCGTCTGACGATGCTCTCAACCGGCTCGACCTCTTCGATCGGAATGCCGCCGTCCTCCCTGTAATTAAAGTCCAGCAGCCCGCGCAGCGTATACGGCCTGTTCTCGCCGTCGATCATCCTGCTGTATTCCTTGAACCGCTGGTAATTGCCGGTCTGCGTGGCTTCGCGGAGCGCGATGATGGTGCGCGGGTTGTAGAGATGCTCTTCTTTGTCCTCGCCGGTGCGCATCTTGTGGATTCCCAGGCTGTCCATGCCCATGTCGTCCCGGCGCGTGGGCAGCGCAAACGCGCAGCTGTGCCGGTACCTCACGTCCTCGTCAATCTCCTCGAGGCCGATGCCGCCCACGCGGCTGACGGTATTGGTGAAATACCTGTCGATGACGCTGCGCTTGATGCCAATAGCCTCAAACAGCTTGGCGTTCTGGTATGACTGCACGGTGGATATGCCCATTTTCGAGGCGATGTGCACGATGCCCCGCAGTATCGCGGCGTTGTAATCTTCCACCGCCTTGTAGTAGTCCTTATCCAGCACGCCCGCTTCGATGCATTCCTTGATGCACTCGTGCGCGAGGTACGGGTTGATGGCGCACGCGCCGTAGCCCAGCAGCGTCGCGAAATGGTGCACGTCCCGCGGTTCGCCGCTTTCCAGTATGATGGATACCGCCGTGGCCTTCCTCATGCGCACGAAATGCTGCTGCACTCCGGAAACCGCCAGCAGCGAAGGGATGGCCATGCGGTTCTCGTCCACGCCGCGGTCGGAGAGCACGATGATATTGGCGCCCTCCTCACAGGCTCGCTCGCACCTGTCGAAAAGGTCCTCCATCGCCTGCTCCAGCGGCGTATTTTTATCGTACAGCAGCGAGACGGTGACGGTTTTGAAGCCTTCCCGCCTGATGCTCTTTATCTTCATTATGTCGGTGCCGGTCAGTATGGGATTGTGAATCTCCAGCACGGCACAGTTTTCGGGTTTTTCCTCCAGCAGATTGCCCGCCGACCCGGCATATACCGTGGTGTCGGTAATGATTTTTTCCCTCAGCGAATCCAGCGGGGGGTTGGTCACCTGGGCAAACAGCTGCTTGAAGTAGTTAAACAGCGGTTGCCGCTTTTCGGACAGCACCGCAAGAGGAATGTCGATGCCCATGGAAGACGTGGGCTCTTTGCCGTTGAGAGCCATGGGCAGTATAGCGTTTTTCACCTCTTCATAGGTGTAGCCGAACGCCTTGTAGAGCCGGGCGCGCTGTCTGTCCATGTGATATTCCACGTTTTTGTTGGGTATGGGCAAATCCTTCAGATCCACGACGTGCTGGAACACCCATTCGCCGTACGGCTGGCGCGAGGCGTAGTATTCCTTGCATTCCTCATCCAGCATCAGCGTGCCTTTAACGGTATCCACCACCAGCATTCTGCCGGAATACAGGTGCCCCTTCTTCACGATCTTTTCGGGCGGGATGTCCAGCACGCCCACTTCGGACGACAGCACCAGCATGTCGTCGCTGGTGATGTAAAAGCGCGACGGCCTCAGGCCATTGCGGTCGATGATGGCGCCCACCTTTTCGCCGTCGGAGCACAGTATGGACGCAGGGCCGTCCCAGGGCTCCATCATCGTCGAATAATAGTGGAAGAAATCCCGCCGGCTGCGGCTGATGTTGACCTCGTAGCGCCAAGGCTCGGGTATGACCACCATCAAGGCGAGCGGCAGGTCCATGCCGTTCATCATCAGGAATTCCAGCGTGTTGTCCAGCATGGCGGAATCGGAGCCGGAGACATTGATAACCGGAAACACTTTGCTGATGTCGTCTTTGAGTACCGGGGAACAGAAAGACGCCTCCCTCGCCATCATCTTGTCGACGTTGCCGCGAATGGTGTTGATCTCGCCGTTATGGCAAATAAACCGGTTGGGATGCGAACGCTCCCAGCTTGGGTTGGTGTTGGTGGAGTAACGGGAATGGACGAGCGCCAAAGCGGATTGGAAATCTTCGCTTTGAAGGTCGCAATAGAAATCCCGCAGTTGCCGCACAAGGAACATGCCCTTGTACACGACCGTCCTGCTGGACAGGCTGACGACGTAGGTATTGGCGCCCTCCTCGCTCTTCTCGAAAAGGCGGCGCGCGATATACAGCCGCCTGTCAAAAGGCAGCCCTTTTTCCATGCCGGCGGGTCGCGCGATAAAGCACTGCGCGATATGCGGCATGGTCGACCGCGCCCGCTGCCCCAGCGTGTCGGGATTTGTGGGAACGTCTCTCCACCCGAGGCATTGAAGGCCATCACCTCGCATGATGGCTTCAAAAGCCGCCTTCGCCCGCTCTCTCTCGGCGGCGTCCTGCGGGAAGAAAAACATGCCCACGCCGTAATCGCCCGGCCCTCCGACGTTGATTCCGCATGCCGCCGCAGCTTTGCTGAAAAAACTGTGCGACACCTGCAGCAGTATGCCCACGCCGTCGCCCGTCTCGCCGGTCGCGTCTTTGCCGGCCCTGTGGTCCAGCCTTTCTATGACTTCCAGCGCGTAGTCCACGATCTGGCGCGACTGCCTCCCCTTTATGTTCACGACGGTGGCAATACCGCACGCGTCGTGTTCAAATCGCGGATCGTATAGCCCTTTTATTTGTTGCGGATCGTATTGCCCTCTTGTTTGCCTTTCCATCCCAGTATCATCTCCCCGATACAAATTCCATCGTTCCTGACTTTTAAGACTCGGTTACCTTACGCTGAAAAGCAGGTCGCCGTAGCTCGGATACGGCCAGTATTCCTTGGCGGTGATCCTATC
>JAAXZP010000213.1 GCA_012719815.1 Christensenellaceae bacterium | reverse complement strand
CCCCCGAACACCACGGCAACCGCCGCGATGTCGAGAGAACGTGGCCGCTGCCGCAGCATCAGCGCGGACAGCAGTATCACAAATATCGGAGACGTATACTGCAGCACGATGGCGTTGGCAGCAGTGGTCAGCTTGTTAGCGAAAATGAACATCACCATCGTGGCAGACAGCGACAGCCCGCCCAGTATCACGGGTTTGGAAAAAGTGATCCGCGGCCGGCGCATAAAAGCAGCCATCACCGCCGCGGCGAAGAACGAGCGCAAGCCCACAATGGTCATCGCACTCCAGGGCACCAGCTTGATCAGCACGCCCGCGGTGCTCCACAGCACGGCTGTCATGGCGATCAGGATTGGCCCCTTATATTTCGTGTGCATACTACATCTCCCGGCTGTCAGTTAAATACCGGTCAATAATAGCACACTTCCCGGGTTCGGGCAACCAGCCTTGGTCAGCTCTCGTCCGCCGGCGCGCCATCGCCCTCGGACGCGCCTTTGTCTTCAGGCGGTTTGGGAGCTGCCGTTGTATCCGGCGCCTCTGATTTATCCGGCGCTTCTGATTTGTCCGGTGCTTCTGATTTGTCCGGCTTCACGGGTTTCGTCTCATCCGGCTCATCCTCACCGTCCTGTTCCTCTGCCTCCTTGCCCGTATTTTTATTGCGCGGGTCGCTCAGAACGTAATGGATATCGTGCTTTTTGTCGATGCCGATTTCCACCCCGAATACCTTTTTGACCAGGTCCGCCTTGGCCTTCTGGTCCAGCAGGTAGTAATAAACGCCGTATGCGGTATGATATTCGCCGGGCAGCGTATACTGGCCGATATTGTCCCAGTCGTTAAAGCTCGCGCCGAACGCGACCAAAGCGCAGATCTGCTCAAACGTCAGGTTGGTATATACCATATCCGAAAGCGCCTGGTAGATCTTCGGCAGGTTTTTGATCTGCCCGGTCTGGGCAAGCTGCTTGAATATCGCAACCAGCATCCTGCGCTGGCGCGCCTGCCGGTCCACGTCGGTGCCGTACCCCTTGCGCAGGCGCAGGTAATCCAGCACCTGTGTGCCATTAAGATGCTGCAGGCCCTTTTTATACATCTGCCCGCTGTCTCCCCTGAACTCCACGTCGACGTCGTATTCCACGCCGCCCATGGCGTCTATCAGCGCTTTCAGACCGTCCATGTCGACGCCGATATAATAAGGTACGGGAATGCCGCCGAATACGCCGCTGATGGTGTCGCACGCGTTCATAAAACCGCTGTGGCACAGACCTCCGCCGAAATACGCCGCCGAATTCACCTTATACAGCTCGCCGGTCGCTTTGGTCACCTTTACATAGCTGTCCCGCGGCGTCGTGATCATGTCCACCTTTCCGGTGTTGAAATTGATGGTCACAAGCAGCATGGTATCGGTGCGGAAATCCTCCCGCTCCGTCTCCCTGCGCTCGGCGCTGGAATCCATGCCCAGCACGAGTATGTTAACGCGGCCTCGCATGAAATCCTCGTCCGCGATCAGCTGCGGCCCTTCCTCCTCAACCTGCCCGGGCAATGCGCCCGCGGCTTGGGTGGGCATGGGCGTGGCCTTTTTTGGAGGCAGCTCAAACACGATGCCTGGATTGATGACCGTGCGGTACACAAAAATCCCGCATAAAACCAGCAGCGCTGCCCCCAATACTGTTGCCGCAATGGCGATAACTCTTTTTTTGTTGCGAATCCCCCTGCGCTGTGCTCTGTCCGCCATGCGCAACTCTAAACCCTGCTTATCCATATTATGCCAATACCCCAGTAAATATTTTGTCGTTAATTATATCACAAATGATTGTATTTGGCGAATGTTTCCTCTTTTTGTCTGCAACAAAAAGAGAGCCCCGCTGGTTAAGGTTCCCCGAGAAAATCCTGGCAAAAATCGCAAGTTATTAATATAAAAGAGCCGGCTTACCGCTGGCTCTTAGGAAGGGTTTTGTCTTACATTTAGATGCCACACCGGATAAATCAGTACTTGCCGAAATCGTTATCGTCAAGCGTGATCACAGGAGCATTTTTGGCCGCCGCAAGTTTCTTGGGCTCCGGCGCTGAGCTCAGTTTGGGCTCCCTGCTTCTGGCAGCGTTTTTCAGCTTAAATCTTGCAACCATATCTTTCAGCCGCTCAGCCTGGCTGGAAAGCTCTTCTGCCGCCGCGGCCGCCTCTTCAGACGTCGCCGAACTGGTCTGCACAACCTGCGACAACTGTTCAATGCCGCGGTTCACCTGAGCAATCGCGTTGGCCTGCTCGTTGGACGCGCCCGCAATCTCACTGACCAGCTGGGCCGCATTGTTGACGCAGTCCACGAT
>JAAXZP010000212.1 GCA_012719815.1 Christensenellaceae bacterium | reverse complement strand
TTTATCGAAAAGGCGAATATACTATCTACAGAACAAATATTCGAGGTAGTATATGAAGCGCCGGGTCATACTGCACAGCGATATTAACAACTTCTACGCCTCGGTTGAATGCCTGCACCGCCCGGAGATACGGGAGCTTCCCGTGGTTGTGGGCGGCGAAGAAGAGCGCCGCTGGAAGCAGGTGGTGCTCGATCGGGCGGTGGACGAAGTGCGGCGGCGATTCGGCCATTTCGCCATTCAGCGGGCGCCGGTGATGGCCAACGTACCACTAGGCGGCCTCAACCCGAAGGGCGACCATATCATACATCCGGTGGGGTTCTTCAGATGAAAGAGTACCAGTACAATAATCCGAACAAAGTGTATGTGACGGTGGAGGCGGTGTTCAAGCCGGACGGGCGGCTGATGCCCACCGCGTTTATTTGGGAGAACGGCCGCCGTTATGAGATAGACCGGGTGACGGACGTGTGCCGGGCGGCCAGCCTCAAGGCGGGCGGGGTGGGGATGCGGTACACCTGCATGGTGCGCAACCACCAGACGTACCTGTTTTACGAGGACGGGCGCTGGTTCATGGAACGGCGCACCCTAGGTTAAAAACAACCTGCAACGGTAAAGCAGGTTGTTTTTACATTATGACGCAGTCATAGGGCAAGGAGATAAAATAACTAAAGATAGAGCAGATTAATATATCTCCTGGACAGCGAATCGGTCTTTAAGAGATAAGCCCCTGCCTGACATTAATAATCAGTTATTACTCGCTCTTCTGACAAATTTACTTGGAAAATCCATCACAATAAATTTACTTTTCCGGTAGGTATAATCAATCGTACCGGAAGAAATATGCTCACTCTCTTTATTAACAGCCGAAGCCGCTTCGCTGATTACCTTGTCTACGTTACTCGATGATACATAGTTAGCTTCTTTCAGCTTCTCTATGTATGAATACGTAGTGCGCATTTCGCTGTGTCCCATCGCTCTCATCAATTCAAGTATGTTCATACCCGAATCATAATTTATTCGAGCAAAAGTATCCCTGAGCCCATGCAAAACAAGAGGCGGGAAATCTAACTTCTTTAATATCTTGGCCATTTCGTTGCTCCGTGAATTCGGATTATACGGCAAGCCATTATCATTAACGAGAACATATCCTGTATCGTGATACGCTGATCCAAGCAGTTTCTTGTTTCTTTCCTGCCTTTCAAGTTCTGCCCGCAATATCGCGGTACTCCTGTCCGTAAGATAAAGCTTACGTTCACTATTGGCTGTTTTAAGCGGACCTTCGACTAACTTTCCTTTCACGGTGGTTCGCTGATTCCTAACGTAGATGATGCCTTTTTCCCAGTCAATGTCAGACCACCTTAGGCCACAGGCCTCACCTCTGCGCAGTCCGTGATACAGGCATAGTATTATCATCGTAGCCATCTTAAACGGCTTGATTTTTTCAAGGAACTCAAGAAGCAGGTCGATACTGTACAGTTCCATCGACCTCGGCTTCTTTGCCTGTTTCGGTATCTTCAGGCCGACAGCCGGATTGACCGTAATAATATCGTTATCAACGGCTTCTTCAAAAATCCCTTGAAGAATCGTCCGGTGATGCCCGATGCTGCTTCGGGAAAAGCCGTGTTTCGAGACTAAAGAAGAAAGATATTTTTTCAGAAACGACTTTCTGATGTCCTGGACTCTTTTATCGCCCATCATCGGGATTATATACTTATAGACCTTGGTCCTATAAGACTCGTACGTCGTTTCCTTGTTATCTGCTTTCTTCGACTCGAGCCATATCTCGGCCACTTTTTTTACCGTGATTGTATTGGGAAGCGCCTGCCTGCCGCTTTCAATACTCAAAGCCAACGCTTTTTTATACGCTTTCGCCTCGGCTTCCGTTTTAAACGTCTTGCAGCCGATTCTTTTGCGCACTCCGTTGACTATTTGGCATGGAACCACCGTGTACCCGGTTATTTTCCCTTTATACCGCCTTTTTTGAATGCTAATCTGTACTTTCATTTGCATTCCTCCTAAAACGTCACATATGCAATGCAGCATAATTGGGAAAAATGCAAATACGCGACATAAAGTGGCTGCCAACCAAAATGCCAACCAAAATTCCAACCAAAGTGTTCAGAGAAGCAAAAAACCCGCTTATTAAGCGGGTTTCCTCTGGTCTGGGTGAGAGGATTTGAACCTCCGGCCTCTTGAACCCCATTCAAGCGCGCTACCAAGCTGCGCCACACCCAGACGAAAGCGCACGGACTTTATAATCACGTGCGCATACTATTCTAACAACGAACGACGTGCGTGTCAATTAAAAAGTGCAGCCTTCCATACTTATCCGCTTAGCGATGCATTTTTAACTGCATACTCTGGTATTTATGCAAACGCGCCGCCGCGGCAATTGGTTCTGCGATGATGCCCACAACCGACAAGGCGGTAAGACACCCGACTGGCGTTCCTACTGCGCTCTGGCGACGTTTTCCGTCAGCACGTCGATGGTACGCTTCCGCGAGGCAGCAAGCCGCGACTCGATCGGGCTGCCCTTCAGTGAAGCGGCATCCGCCGGATACACGACAAATCGCCCCTTGTCGGATTCGGCGCACAGCGTCGGGACGTAGGAAAGGTCCGCCAGTTTCGTCTCGCCGGTATCCGCCGCCTTTTCCAGCACCATGGACACGATCACGCCGTCCTTATGGATTGTCTGCCCCATGCTGGAGATAAAGTTGCCCAGCGAATACAGCACCGGCACCGCGCCGCGTTCCGTCTCGATGGATTCAAACGGCTGCGTGCAGTGCGGATGCGCACCCAAAATGATATCCGCCCCGGCGTTTGCGATGAACGCAGCCATCTTGCGCTGTCCGCTGGTGGGCTTGTGCGTGTGCTCGTTGCCCCAGTGAATGCAGACGATGATATAATCAGCGCCAGCTTCCCTGGCGGCCTGTATGTCGTCAGCCACCAGTTCCTCCTTGTACCGGTCCACCATGTAGGCATTGCGGCTGTTCGGCTTGTTGTTCAGCACGTTGGTGTAAGCGAGGACGCCCAGCTTGATTCCTTTGACGTCCACGATCAACGGCTTTTTGTCCTCCGGTTCGGCATAAGCCCCGGTGTGCGGCACGCCGTATTCGTCCAGCTTGTTCATTGTCTTGATAAGGCCGTCCGCGCCGTAATCGTAGATATGGTTGTTCGCGTTGGTTAGCACGTCAAAGCCCGCCCCCAGCACCGCGGTCAGAAACGATTCGGGCGCATTGATGCGCGGATTGCCGGAAGAAGACGGCGAAGCCGCAGGCGTTTCCGTCTCCAGCGCAGGCACCGCAGTTACAGGCGGGCTAATGCGCTTCGCCAGCCCTGCGCTGCTCGGCGTGGTGGCTTCTCCGTCCGAGGGCGGGGAGGCAGCAGGCTCCTCAGGAGGTTCCGGCGCACCGGAATCCGACGGCGCAGGCGTCGCGCTGCTCTTCTTGGAAGAGGTACTGGTGTACGGATACCCATCCGCTACCAGCGTCTCCAGGTTGCCAATGGCAAGGTCCGCGGAAGAGATGGTATCGCGGATCTCGTCGAAGCAGTAGTCGAATTCATAGCTGCTGCCTTTCTTTGCCGCGCTTATCTGCGCGCCCAGGCAGAGCAGGTCGCCCACCACCATGATTGTCGCGCGGGTGGGCTCGGGCACCGGCGTGGGCGTGGGTACCGGCGTCGGCGTCGGTGCAGGGGCCGGCGTAGGTGTCGATGTGGGCGCGGGTGTATCCGTCGGCGCGGGGTCAGTGACGACAACCGGTTCCGGTGCCGCCTGACAGCCGGCCGTGGCCAACATCAAAAGCGAAAGAACCACCACCAAAATACGCTTCATTTGCCTTTTCCCTTTATATGTGTTTTTTGTATCATATCACGGCGGCATGGCGCAGACAAGCCGTTCCGTTTTTCCTTCCATCAGAATCATTTAAATATTAACGAAATTACGAAAGTTACGGGCAAAAGGCAGGCTCGCCCTTCCCACATTGTTTCTTTGCCTGCATAAGGCCAATTTGATATAATGAAACCACCATCCGTACCGCCCAAAGGAGGA
>JAAXZP010000211.1 GCA_012719815.1 Christensenellaceae bacterium | reverse complement strand
TCTAGGCGATGACTTCGCCGCCCACACCCAGCTGCCGGGCTTCACGGTCGGTCATAATGCCCTTGGATGTGGATATGATAGCAACGCCCAATCCGCCCAGCACCTTGGGGAGCTCATCCTTGCCGGCATACACCCTCAGCCCCGGCTTGCTGATCTTTTTCAAACCGTTGATGATGGGCGTATCCTTCTCGCCGTATTTCAGCGTGATGCGAATGATCCCCTGCGGGCCTTCTTCTATATACTCATAGCCTTTGATGAAGCCTTCCTTGAGCAGGATGCCGGCGATCGCCTTTTTCATCCGGGAAGCCGGTATGTCGATCACTTCGTGCTTGGCTCCTATCGCATTGCGGATACGGGTGAGCATATCCGCTACAGGATCAGTTACAGGCATTAACGTTACCTCCTTGTTATATCAAACACAAAAGCTTACCAGCTCGCTTTTCTTACGCCGGGGATTTCCCCTTTGTAAGCCAGCTCACGGAAACAGATACGGCATATGCCGAACTTGCGCAGCACCGCATGCGGACGTCCGCAGATCGTGCAGCGCGTGTAGTTTCTCGTGGAGAACTTGGAGCCTCTCTTTTGTTTGTTAATCATCGACTTCTTAGCCACGTTCTATCCTCCTTAACGCCTGAAGGGCATGCCAAGCAGCGCAAGCAGCTCTCTGGCTTCCTCATCGGTTTTCGCCGTCGTTACAAATACGATGTCCATGCCGCGAACCTTGTCCACGTTGTCATAGACGATTTCCGGGAACACCAGCTGCTCCTTGAGCCCCAGCGCGAAATTGCCGCGGCCGTCAAACGACGTGGGCGAAACGCCCCTGAAGTCCCTCACGCGCGGCAGCACGATGCTCATCAGCCTGTCGGCAAACTCATACATGCGGTTGCCGCGCAGCGTTACCTTGGCGCCGATTTTCATGCCTTCGCGCACCTTGAAGTTCGCAACGCTCTTTTTCGCCTTGGTCACCACCGGCTTCTGGCCGGAGATAACCGCAAGATCGGCAACGGCGGCGTCCAGACTCTTCGGGTTGTCCTTGGTGTCGCCAAGTCCCATGTTGATGACGATCTTTTCGAGCTTCGGAACCTGCATAATGTTCTTGTAGCCGAACTTCTTCATCATCGCAGGGACGACATCATTGATATATATGTCCTTTAACCTGGGCATTACGTTTTCCTCCCTCACTTGTCAAACGTTTCGCCGCACTTCTTGCACACGCGAACCTTGCTGCCGTTGTCCAGAAGCGTAAATGCGATGCGCGTGGGCTGGCCGCATTTTCCGCAGACAAGCATGACCTTGCTGGCATATATCGGCGCTTCCTGGTGCACGATACCGCCCGGCTTGTTCTGGCCCCTGGGCTTCTCATGCTTGGTCACGACATTGACCTTTTCCACCACGATACGGCCTGTTTTGGGCTCGGCAACCAGCACCTTGCCCTTCTTGCCCTTGTCCTTGCCGGATATCACAACGACTCTGTCGTCTCTCTTGATGTACATCTTCGCCATATTCCGTCCGCCTTCCTACAGCACCTCAGGCGCCAGAGAGATGATCTTCATGAAATCCTTCTCTCTCAGCTCCCGAGCCACGGGCCCGAATATACGGGTGCCCCTGGGCTGTTTCTGATTATCAATAATCACGGCCGCGTTGTCATCAAAGCGGATGTAAGAACCGTCCTTGCGGCGCACGCCGTATACGCTGCGCACGATGACCGCGCGAACCACGTCTTTTTTCTTCACCACGCCGCCCGGCTGCGCCGACTTCACCGACGCCACGATCACGTCGCCGATATTGGCCGTGACCTTCTTTGAACCGCCGAGAACTTTGATGCACTGTATCTCCTTGGCGCCCGAATTGTCCGCCACCTTCAGGCGTGTCTGGGCTTGTATCATATCTTAAACGCCTCCCTCATTCATCACTTGCTACTTGGCGGCCTCGATCACCCGAACCAGTCTCCATCTCTTGTCCCGGCTTAAGGGACGCGTCTCGGTGATCAGCACCTTGTCGCCCACCTTCGCCACGTTTTCTTCGTCGTGAGCTTTGTATTTCTTTGTGATCTTCACGGTCTTGCCGTACAGCGGATGCTTCGCCTTACGCTCGATCTTCACAACGATCGTCTTATCCATTTTGTCGCTGACGACAACGCCGACGCGCGACTTGCGGATTCCCCTTTCAGACATAAGCACCCTCCTTAACCTTTCGCAGCGCTTTTCAGTTCGCGCTCTCTCATAATCGTTTTAACCCTGGCGATGTCCCTCTTGGTCTTTTGAATCATCATCACGTTTCCCAGCTGACCCGTGGCGCTCTGAAAACGCAGGTTAAAAAGCTCCTGCTTTAAATTCTTCAGTTCATTCGCCAGTTCGTCGTTCGTCATCTCTTTCAGCTCACGCAGCTTACTAGCTTTCACCCTGCTCACCACCCGTTCCTGCTACGGCTTCGGCCGATTCCTTCTTAATCACCTTGCACTTGATCGGCAGCTTGTGTGCCGCCAGCCTCAGCGCTTCCTTCGCGACCTCTTCGGAGACGCCCGCGATTTCAAACATCACGCGGCCTGGCTTCACCACAGCCACCCAGTACTCGGGAGAACCCTTGCCGGAGCCCATCCGGGTTTCAGCCGGTTTCTCCGTCACCGGCTTGTGGGGGAATATTTTAATCCAAACCTGTCCGCCTCTCTTGATGTAACGCGTCATCGCGATACGGGCGGCCTCGATCTGGTTGCTGGTGATCCAGGACGGCTGCAGCGCTACCAAACCGTATTCGCCGTAAGTGACGGTGTTGCCCTTCTGGGCCCGGCCCTTCAGGCGGCCGCGCTGAACCTTTCTTCTCTTAACCCTTTTTGGCATTAACATCTTTGCTGCCTCCTTCCGGCGTCTTGTACTTATCCCGAAGCGGGTTGCCCAAAATCTCGCCCTTGTATATCCAGACCTTGCAGCCGATACGGCCATAAGTCGTGTGCGCTTCCGCAAAACCATAGTCGATGTCCGCACGCAGCGTCTGCAGCGGGATGGACCCTTCGTGATATTTCTCGCTGCGGGCTATCTCCGCGCCGCCCAGACGGCCGGAGCACATGGTGTTGATACCGAGCGCTCCGCCCTTCATCGCGCGGCTGATGGCCTGTTTCATCGCACGGCGGAAGGAGATGCGGCGTTCCAGCTGGGATGCAATGTTCTCCGCCACCAGCTGGGCGTCGATATCGGGCCGCTTCACCTCAATGATGTTGAGAATGACCGTCTTGCCCGTCTGGCGGGACAGCTGTTCCTTCAGTATTTCCACACCCTGGCCGCCTTTGCCGATCACGATGCCCGGCTTGGCGGTGTATATGTTGACGGTCAGCTTGTTGGCTGCCCTTTCCGTCTCGATCTTGGAGATGCCGGCCGCGTAAAGCTGCTTTTTCAGCTGCACGCGAATGTCGTGGTCCTCCTTGATATATTTGGCGAAATCGCTCTTCTTGGCGACCCAGCGCGCGTTCCAGTCCTTGATGCTTCCGACGCGCATTCCATGAGGATTGACTTTCTGACCCATATTATGCCTCCTCCTTGACTGCATTGCCGAGTATGATCGTGATGTGGCTGGTCCGCTTGCGGATGCGCGTGGCGCGGCCCTGAGCCCTCGGCATATAGCGCTTGAGCGTCGGCCCCTGATCCGCGTATACTTCCGCGACATACAGGTCGTCGCGCAGCAGGCCCTTGTTGTTTTCAGCGTTGGCCACGGCGGAATTGAGAAGCTTCTCCACGATCGGGCTGGCCGCCTTCGGAGTGGCTTTCAGTATCGCCACGGCCTCGTTCACGGACTTGCCGCGGATGAGGTCGATAACAACCTTCACCTTGCTGGCGGAAATCCGGACGTATCTGGCTATCGCCCTCGGCCGGTTATCTTTTTTCTCTTGTCGCTTTTCAGCTTTCTCTCTCTGACGAGTTGCCATTTATTCCTTTCCTCCCTGGCATTATCTGGAGCCGGACTTTTTGTCGCCCGCATGGCCGCGGAATGTTCTCGTCGGCGCAAACTCACCCAGCTTATGTCCCACCATCTCTTCGGTCAAATATACCGGTACAAACTTGCGTCCATCATGCACAGCGATGGTGTGGCCCACCATGTCCGGGAATATCGTGGAAGCCCTGGACCAGGTCTTCAGCACTTTCTTCTCGTTTCTCTCGGTCATTTCCCGGATCTTCTTCAGCAGTTTCTCATTAACATAAGGCCCTTTTTTAACCGATCTGCTCATATTCCATCTTCTCCTTAAACGATTTGCCAGCCGACTACTGGTTCCGGCGACGAACGATGTACTTGTCGGACGCGTTCTTCGTCTTCCTCGTCTTGTAACCGAGCGTCGGCTTGCCCCACGGCGTCAGCGGACCGGGACGGCCGATCGGCGATTTGCCTTCGCCGCCGCCGTGCGGATGGTCCACCGGGTTCATGACGGAACCGCGGACCGTCGGACGGAATCCCATATGGCGCTTGCGGCCGGCTTTGCCGATGTTGATGTTCTCCTGGTCGATGTTGCCCACCTGGCCGATGGTCGCCTTGTTCTTCAGCAGCACCATGCGCACCTCGCCGGAAGGCAGGCGCACCTGCGCGTAGCTGCCCTCCTTGGCCATCAGCTGCGCGGCGCCGCCCGCGCTGCGCACCAGCTGTCCGCCCTTGCCCGGGTGCAGCTCGATGTTGTGAATCATCGTGCCCACCGGAATATCCTTAATGTAAAGCGCGTTGCCCGGCTTGATGTCGGCGCCTTCGCCCGACACCACGGTATCGCCCACTTTCAGGCCCAGCGGCGCGATGATATAGCGCTTCTCGCCGTCCGCGTAGTGCAGCAGCGCGATGTGAGCCGTGCGGTTCGGGTCGTACTCGATCGTCGCGACTTTGGCCGGCACGCCGTCCTTGTCGCGCTTGAAATCGATAATACGGTATTTCCTCTTCACGCCGCCGCCCCTGTGGCGCACGGTGATGCGGCCCTGGGCGTTGCGCCCGGCTGTTTTCTTAATGGGCTCCAGCAGCGACTTTTCCGGAACAGTGCAGGTGATTTCCTCAAACGTGGAAACCGTCATGCCGCGGCGGCCCGGTGATGTCGGTTTATATTTCTTGATCCCCATGGTGTATCCTCCCTTACTGCGCCAGCGAATCGAAGAACTCGATCGTCTTGGAATCCTTGGTCAGTGTCACGAAAGCCTTCTTGGTTTCCGGCGTCTTGCCGATAAAACGTCCCTGGCGCTTATATTTTCCCTGCTGGCGCAGCGTATTGACGCTCTTTACCTTCACGCCAAACACTTCTTCCACCGCCTTGCGAATCTGGTACTTGTTGGCGCGCACATCCACCAGGAATGTGTATTTCTTGTTGGCGATGTCGTCATAGCTGCTTTCAGTCAGCACCGGCTTTTTGATAATATCTCTCGGATCCATCAGGCAAAAACCTCCTCGACCTTCTTGACGGCATCCGCCGTGATGACCAGCTTGTCGTAATTGATCAGGTCATACACGTTGACGCAGTCCGCCGCCAGCGTTTTCACGTTCGGGATATTGCCCGACGCACGCACCACGTTCGCGCTGTCTTCGCCGCAGGTGACGATCAGCGCCTTCTTCACATCAAACTTCTTGAGCACGCCCGCCATCAGCTTGGTCTTGGGCGCTTCCAGTTTCAGATTCTCCAGCACGATGATGTCGCCGTCGCTGACCTTCATGGAAAGCGCGCTGCGAATCGCGAGCTGGCGGAGCTTCTTGTTGACCTTCTGGGTATAGTCGCGCGGCTTCACGGCGAATACCACGCCGCCCTTCGTCCACAGCGGCGAACGGGAAGAACCCGCCCTCGCGCGGCCGGTACCCTTCTGCCGCCACGGCTTGATGCCGCCGCCGCGTACTTCCGCGCGCGTCAGGGCGCTGTGCGTGCCCTGCCGCCGTGCAGCCAGCTGCGCCACCACAACCTGGTGCATAGCCGCTTCGTTGACTTCCGCGCCGAATACCGCGTCGGAGAGTTCAATCTGGCCGGCCTCAGTGCCGTCCATCTTATATAATGATACCTTGGGCATTCGTTTTCACATCCTTTTCTTAGCTCTGTTTGACAGCCTTGACAGCCTGACGGATCGAGAGCAGGCCGCCTCTGGCGCCGGGGACAGCGCCTTTTACCATCAGCACGTTCTTGTCCGCATCCACGCCGACAACTTCGAGGTTCTGCACAGTCACCGTCTGGTTGCCCATGTGGCCCGGCAGCCTCTTGCCCTTGATAACGCGGCTCGGGTCGGCACAGGCGCCGATGCTGCCCGGCTTGCGCTGGTTGCGCGAACCGTGAGTCATGGGGCCCCTGCGGCCGCCGTGGCGCTTGATGATGCCCTGGAAGCCCTTGCCTTTGGATGTGCCCTGGATATCCACAAGGTCGCCCTTCTCGAACACATCCACCTTAATAACCTGGCCCAGCGCGTAATCATCGGTGTTGTCCACATGATACTCGCGCAGGTGGCGCTTAAACGGCACGCCTGCCTTTTTGAAGTGGCCCTTCATCGGCTTTGTAACCAGCTTTTCACGGATATCTTCAAATCCCAGCTGGATGGCGTTGTAGCCGTCCGTCTGGATGGTCTTTTTCTGCGTTACCACGCATGGGCCCGCTTCGACGACCGTCACCGGAATAACGGTGCCGTCTTCCAGAAAGAACTGCGTCATGCCCACCTTTCTGCCCAATATCGCCTTCATCCGTCTTCCCTCCCTAGAGCTTAATTTCTATGTCCACGCCGGAAGGCAGATCCAGCCTCATCAGAGCGTCCGTCGTCTTTGATGTAGCTTCCAGAATATCGATCAGCCTCTTGTGCGTCTTGATCTCGAACTGTTCGCGAGAATCCTTATACTTATGCGGCGCGCGCAGTATGGTGATAACCTCTTTCTGCGTGGGCAGCGGGATGGGGCCCGATACCTTAGCGCCGGTACGCTTGGCGGTTTCTACGATTTTGCTGGCCGACTGGTCGATCAGGTTATAATCGTACGCCTTCAATTTGATCCGAATCTTTTGGCTAGCCATTTATTTACCCTCCTTACGCTTGCGCCCCACATACACTCAGCCGTGTGTATCATATTTTTTTCCCGCGGCACATTTCTCTTGTGCCGCTGGTGGAGCGTTGTCCGATCGTGCGGACTATACTTCTGCGAAAGTTACCCGGACGCGATTTTATCCGGCAACCTCCCGCAGAAACCCATCAAAATGCTGCGCAAAATAGCGCAACGTGAGAATTATATAATAAGTGTTTTCCAAAAGCAAGAGTTTTTTTCGGTTTTTTTCGCGATTCGGGCATTAATTCAGCCGCTTTTGCCCGCCAGCAAAAATGCGCATCCTGAAGTTTTTTCTATATACGAGAAGGTGTGATATAGTATATTATACATAGAAG
>JAAXZP010000210.1 GCA_012719815.1 Christensenellaceae bacterium | reverse complement strand
CTATTTCACTGGCCGCGATGTATGTGCTATAATACGAAATAATGTGCAGAAGAAGGGAGGCGTATCCTGTGGAAAGAATTTTGCTCACGATTAAAGGCTCGCAACGCGACAACGGGCGCGATGAGCAAATAGAATTCATGACCGAAGGCCGCCTCATCAAGACAGCAGACGGTTATCTTTTGGAGTACGACGAAAGCGAACTGACCGGCGAGGAGGGCTCCATCACCCGCCTGATATTAAAGGACGACAGCGTGACTTTGCTGCGCACCGGCAAAAGCGAGGTGCATATGATATTTGCGCCGCACAGCGTTTACGAGAGCAGCATTGAGACGCCGGAGGGCGTTTTGCGCATGAGTTTGCTTCCGCTGCGCGTGGAGAGCGAGCTTTATGAGAAAAGCGGGCGCCTGAGCCTGGAATATGAGCTCAGCATCGGCAGCTTAAGCACGGTCAACAAACTGGATTTATCGTTTAAAAGCGTGGAAAGCTGCATAAATTAAACATATTTAGAAGCAGAGGTGAAGACATGGTAATTGAATGGCTGGGACATTCCTGTTTCAAGATTACGCTGGAAAGCGGTCTGAAAATACTGACGGACCCGTACGGCCCGGAGGTCGGATACACGGCCAAAGACGTGGAAGTGGATGTGGTGACTGTGAGCCACAACCATTTCGACCACAACAACCTGTCGCATGTGAAGGGGGACTATACCCTGGTCAACACCCCGGGCACCCATACGGTTGACGAGCTTGTGATCGAAGGCCTCGAAACATGGCATGACCACAACCAGGGAGCCCATCGCGGCAAAAATATTGTCTTCAAATACTCTGCTGACGGTATTGCCCTATGCCATATGGGCGATTTGGGGTGCATCCCGGACGATGCGTTTTTCGAAAACTTAGGCAGCATAGATATTCTGATGATACCGGTTGGCGGAAATTACACGATCGACGCGCACGAAGCGCTTGCCATCTGCGAGCGCATCGGGCCCAACATCATCATACCGATGCATTTCAAAACGCCGGACAGCAATCTGGACATCGCTCCGCTGCACGAGTTTCTGGAGGCAGTGGACCGTGAATACGACGTGTCCCATCATGGCAAGTGCTATTTAAATATTGACAAGGCGTCACTGAAAAAGCGCACGCGCGTTGTTGTGATGGAATATCTATAATTATTTTTTAAATATTTTCCGGAGGGGCCATGACCACGAAATTCATATTCGTCACCGGCGGGGTTGTATCATCACTGGGCAAGGGCATCACCGCCGCGTCTTTAGGCTTGCTGCTCAAAGGCCGCGGGCTGAAAGTTTCGTTGCAGAAGTGCGATCCTTACATCAATGTGGACCCGGGCACGATGAGCCCGTTTCAGCACGGCGAAGTCTTTGTGACGGATGACGGCGCCGAAACCGACCTCGATATCGGCCATTACGAGCGCTTCACCGACGAGAACTCGTTTGCGGACTCCAACGTGACCACCGGCAAGGTGTACTGGACGGTGATATCCAAAGAGCGCCGCGGCGACTACCTGGGCGGCACGGTGCAGGTAATCCCGCACATCACCGACGAGATAAAAAGCCGGATTTACAGCGTCGCCAGCAAGGACAATCCCGACGTCGTCATCACCGAGATCGGCGGCACGGTTGGCGACATTG
>JAAXZP010000209.1 GCA_012719815.1 Christensenellaceae bacterium | reverse complement strand
GGCGTCACTCAGATCGGAGCCGCGCAGACAGTGGCGTGGGGAGGAGCAGCAGCGCCGGTGACCCCGCCAACTCGCACCGGGTTTACGTTTGACACGTGGAGGCTGACGGGCGATGACGATACGGTGGCGACCAGCCTGAGCGATGTCCGGGAGAACATTGACGCTGTGGCGGTCTATACCCGGAACAACTATACGGTGACGTTTGTTGACTATGACGGCGCGGTGCTGGGAACATATGATGTGCTTTACGGTGACGCGGTTGTACCGCCGAACAACCCGACGCGCGAGGGCTATACCTTCACCGGCTGGGATCTGCCGCTGGATTTCGTAGCGGGGAATCTCAGGGTGACGGCGCAATATGCCATTAACATCTATACGGTAACGTTCGTTGACTATGACGGCACGGTGCTGGAAACGGACAGCGTGACATACGGCAGCGCGGCTGTCGCTCCGAACGCACCGTCGCGGGAAGGCTACACATTCACCGGATGGGACATTCCGTTTAACAATGTGAAGAGTGATCTCACTGTGACGGCCACCTATACAGCGATTGTCGACCAGGGGGGAACCCCGCAGACAGGCGGGACCACAGGGGGAATCGCTCCGCAGACAGGCGAGATCATAGATGAAGCAGCTCCGCAGGCGGGCGGTGGAAACCAGATCATCGACGAGGTTGTTCCGCAGGCGGGCGGAACCGCAGAGGAAGCTGTTCCGCAGACGGGCGAAGCCATGGAGGAAGAGCCCATACCGGCGGCCGTGCCTGCGGCGCAGCAGGACCTCAGCTGGATGTGGTGGCTGCTGTTGCTGCTGCTCATACCGCTGATGCTGTTGCTGCTGCTCAATGTGTTCGTGAAGGTATACGGCCGCGATGAAAAGGGACAGGTAAAGCTGCTCCGCACCGTCCGGCGGCTGAAACGGAAACGGGATGAAGTGATCGTATCGCTGAAGGCCAGGCATGTGTCCGGCAGCACCCATGGCATGGTGGAACTGTCGAAAGTATTCACCAGGCGTATGAGGGATTGTAGGCTGATACTGGAGGTGGAAGGCGACCGGGTGATCAGCGTGGCGATACCGCGCGATGCGGACGGCCGTTTTAAGGTCCGGATTGACGGCTGGGGAAGATAGTAAAAGAATGATATTGCTAGCGGGGCCAAACACGGCTCCGCTTTTTTATTATGTTCTTGTATACGCGATGTGATTGCTATATAATAACAACAGTATAAGTTTTATGAGATTCCATACAATTTTTAAAAACAAAAAAGGGTGTTTGCTTATGAAATACTTAGCCGGTATTGATGTCGGAACGTCGGGTGTCAAGTGCATACTGGTGGGCGAGGATGGCCATTTGGCGGCCTCCCAGACGCGCGCCTATCCGCTGTATACGCCGCATGACGGCTGGTCCGAGCAGGACCCGGCCGACTGGTGGGCGGGTACGTGCGAGGCGATGAAAGCGGCTGTGGAACAAAGCGGCGTTAAGCCGTCGGATATCGTCGGGCTGTCTTTTTCGGGGCAGATGCACGGCCTGGTGGCGCTGGATGAGCGGGATGAGGTGATCCGCCCCGCGATACTCTGGAACGACCAGCGCACCGACGCGGAATGCCGTGAGATCATCGACGCGGCGGGCGGTCTCGATGGCCTGCTGGCTTACACCAATAACAATATGCTCCCCGGCTATACGGGCGGCAAGCTGCTCTGGCTCAAAAAACACGAGCCGGAAAACTACGCCCGCATGAAGCATTTCCTGATGCCCAAGGACTATATCCGCTTCCTGATGACGGGGCGGCGGTGCACCGACGTTTCGGAGGCGTCCGGCACCGGCCTGTTTGACGTAAAGAAGCGGGAATTCAGCAAAAAGCTGATCGGGCTTCTGGGCTTTGACATGGCGGTATTCCCCGAAGTGCTGGAATCCGACGAACTGGCCGGGCATGTGACCCGCGAGGCGGCGAAGCTTACAGGGCTGCCCGAAGGGCTGCCGGTGTACGCGGGCGGCGGCGACGCGGTGATCCAGAACACCGGCATGGGCATTGTCGAGGAAGGTCGGATCGGCTTTATCATCGGCACGTCGGGCATTGTGGCCATGTCGCTGGATGCGTTCGGCAATAATACCGGCGGCATGTTGCAGTATTTCTGCAACAACAAGCGCACGTGGATGGCGTTCGGCTGCCAGCTGTCGTCGGGCGGCTCGCTGGAATGGTTCAAGAATACGTTTTTTGGCGGCGTGGACAGCCCGTTCACCATCATCAATAAAGAGGTGTCTGATAGCAAGCCCGGCGCGGGCGGCGTGATATTCCTGCCGTATCTGACCGGAGAGCGCGCGCCGCATGCCGATCCGTACGCGCGCGGCGTGTTCTATGGCCTGTCGGTGACCACTAGCCGCGGCGATATGGCGCGCGCGGTGATGGAGGGCGTGGTGTTCGGCCTGCGCGAGATCTACGAAGTGATGCTGTCCACCCGTCCGGGGCTTAAGCCCACCGAGGTGATATCGTCGGGCGGCGGCGCGAAAAGCGCTGTCTGGAGGCAGATACAGGCGGACGTGATGGGCGTGCCGGTGAAAACGCTGCGCGGCGCGGGCGAGGGCGGCGCGTACGGCGCGGCGGTGGTGGCCGGCGTGGGCGCGGGCGTGTGGTCCAGCGTGGACGAGGCGGCGAAGCTTTTGACCGTGGAGACGGTGACGCAACCCATCCCCGAAAACGTGGAGGTATACAACCGGATTATCAAGACATATTCCGGGCTGTATCAGGACTTAAAACTGCGCTTCAGGACCGTTTGAGCGTTACATAATTGCATATTTCAGGGAGGACAGACATGAAAAACATACCGGAGATTAAGCTGGGGATCATATCTGTCAGCCGCGACTGCTTTCCCATCACGCTGTCGGCGCGCCGAAGGAACGCTGTGGCCCGTGCCTATGCGGAAAAATACGGCGACATATACGAATGCCCCATCACGGTGGAAAACGAACGGGATGCCGTGGCCGCGGTAGACGATGTGCTGGATAACGACGTGAACGCGCTGGTGGTGTTCCTTGGCAACTTCGGCCCCGAAGCGCCCGAAACGCAGATCGCGGAGCTGTTCGGCGGGCCGGTGATGTACGCGGCAGCCGCCGAGGAGGATATCGCTGTGCTCTCCAGCGACCGCGGAGACGCTTACTGCGGCATGCTCAACTGCTCGTATAACCTGGGGCTGCGCAATATCAAGGCTTATATACCGTCGTACCCGGTGGGCACCGCCGCCGAGGTGGCGGACATGATCGCGGATTTTGTTCCGGTGGCGCGTGCGCTGGAAGGCATAGCCAATCTCAAGATCATATCGTACGGGCCGCGTCCGCGCGACTTCTTCGCGTGCAACGCGCCCATCAAGCCGCTGTATGACCTGGGCGTGGAGATCGAAGAGAACTCGGAACTGGACCTGCTGGTGGCGTATAAAAAGCACGCGAACGATTCGCGCATACCGGCGAAGGTTGAGGAGATGGCGGCTGAGCTGGGCGAGGGCAACAAGATGGCGGGCATACTGCCGCGTCTCGCGCAGTTTGAGCTGACGCTGCTGGACATCGCGGAGGAGAACAGGGGCAGCCGGGAATACGTGGCTTTTGCCAACAAGTGCTGGCCTGCGTTCCAGACGGAGTTCGGCTTTGTGCCGTGCTACGTCAACTCGCGCCTGACCGCGATGGGCATCCCCGTATCCTGCGAGGTGGATATATACGGCGCACTGTCGGAGTACATCGGCCTGTGCGTGTCGGGCGAGCCGGTAACGCTGCTGGATATTAACAACACGGTGCCTGCCGATCTCTACGAGGCGGATATCAGGGGGCGCTTCCCTTATCAGCACAAAGAGACGTTTATGGGGTTCCACTGCGGCAACACGCCCATCTGCCGCTTAAAGTCGGGCACGATGAAATACCAGCTCATCATGCACCAGGGTCTGGAGCCCGACAAAGAGCCGGACATCACGCGCGGTACGCTGGAGGGAGACATACTGCCCGGCCCGATCACGTTCTTCCGTCTGCAGGGCAACGCCGAAGGCAGCCTGCAGGCGTATATCGCGCAGGGCGAGGTGCTGCCGGTCAGCACGCATTCGTTCGGCGGCATTGGCGTGTTCGCAATCCCGCAGATGCACCGGTTCTACCGGCATGTGCTGATCGAGAAGCAGTATCCGCATCACGGCGCGGTGGCGTTCGGACACTGGGGCAAGGCGCTGTTCTCGGTGTTTGACTACCTGGGTTTGGAGGACATCAGCATAAACCAGCCAGCCAGTTTGCCTTATCCCACAGAAAATCCGTTCGATTGACAACATATTTCAGCGTTGTGTATAATAACGCCATAGATAAAGGCAAACGCGCTGAAAGGCGCGGGCGCAAAGCATGAAGTCTAAGGCCTTATGGGCTATGATGGTTCGGCTGCCTAACGTTGATTTTAGGCAGCTTTTTTTGTTCCGGCGCAATGTCTTTTCGGACAAATATATATATATTTGAAAGCGGAGCATCTGCACTCCGCTTTCAGTTTTTCGCTTGAGCCCAGTTGTATCCATTACATCAGTGCATGGATACAATTTTCTGACAGGCTTTATTCCGGCTTGGACTGATTGGCCGGCATCGTGTATAATGGAAGAAACCGGCGGCAGTGTTTCTGAAACGCCTGCTTTTCAGGAAGCGCCGCCCGGGTATGCAGTCGGAGCAATCCATCGTCTATTGGGGGCAGCGTATGAATATCACATTTCTGGGCGCGGCGAAATGCGTGACGGGGTCCAGCACGATGATCGAGGCGGGCGGCCATAAAATACTCGTGGACTGCGGCATGCGGCAGGGCCGGGACGAGAAGCTCCTGCCCATGGAAGCCGGGTTCCCGTACGACCCGCGCGAGATCGACGCCGTGTTTTTAACCCACGCGCATATCGACCATTCGGGCTTGCTGCCGCTGCTGGTGAAGAAGGGCTTCCGCGGCCCGATATACTGCACCGGCGCCACCGCGCGGCTGTGCTCCATCATGTTCCCCGATGCGGGGCACATCCAGGAGATGGAAGTCGAGTGGCAGAACCGCAAGCGCCAGCGCGCCGGCAAGCCGCTTGTTGAGCCGCTCTACACGGTGCAGGACGCGGTGGCTGCGACGCGGTATTTAAGGCCTGTGGAATACGGTGACGTGGTGCAGGCGCTGGATAACGTGAAAGCGTCGTTTGTGGACGCCGGCCACCTGCTGGGTTCCGCTTCCATTGAACTGTATATCACGTAGGGGGATAAACAGAAGAAGCTGGTGTTTTCCGGCGATATCGGCAACAAGAACAAGACCAGCATCAACGACCCGAACTATATCCACGACGCGGATATCGTTCTGATGGAGTGCACCTACGGCGACCGGCTGCACCAGCGAGTCGAGAGCACGCGCGAGCAGTTGCGCGAGGCGCTGACCCGGGCTTTGGCGCGCGGCG
>JAAXZP010000208.1 GCA_012719815.1 Christensenellaceae bacterium | reverse complement strand
TCCACGCCGTTTCTGTTGTTCTTGGCTTCCACGATCTTGCCGTTCCCCGCGTAGATGCCCACGTGGTGGATATTGCGCCACCGCCCGGCCGTGCTGGAATGTTTGGTCCAGAATATCAGATCGCCGGGCTGCAGTTCATCCTTGGAGATGTTATAGCCGTTCTCATAGCAGTATTTCGCCTGCGCGGCAGCCGTGCCCGGAATATTGATGCCCACCTGTTTATAAGCCCACTGCACGAGATACGAACAGTCCACATAATTCCCCGTGCCCCGCTTGGACTTGGAGTAGGGGTCGCCCAGCCTGGACATCGCCTGTTGCACAATGGCCTGACCCGTTGCCGAAGATCCCGAATTGCCCAGCATGGACCTAAGCCCCGCAACTCCGCCGTTCTGCATGGCGGACAGCATGCTTGTCATCGCGGCGTCCATGCCGTAGCTGCTTCCGAACGAACCGCCGGCCATCATCAGCAGCATCGCCGTCATGAGATCGTTGCTGCCGCCCGATGCGCTTCGCACCGGATAACCGGATGGCGCAGCGTATGACGGCGCGGTATCCGCCGGCGCAGCCGACTCAGCCGCGTCCGCAGGCGCTGCCGTGTCCACGCCGGATACGGCCGCCAGCGTGCTATCCTTCATCTGGGCTGCAAAAAGCTCGGCAAACGTCTGGCCTCCCGCCGCAGCCGAAGCGGCCAGGGTCGAACCCGTTTCGGGACTTTGATACGGCTGGACTGCCGAACTGATAGCCAATGGTTCCATGTTCCGTTTATACCTCATTATACCCCGCGGGCGCACAAACTGCCCGCGGATACTGTGATCCACCTATTATGTACCACAGAAAAACGGAGTTGACACAGGGAATCAGGAAAATCCAGCCTTTCCGCGCGTTATTCCTGTGCACTTTTCTGCTCGCATATCGCCTTCAAGCTTTCGCCGTAAGGCTGCCGCGCAACGCCGTATTCCGTGATGATGCCGGTAACCAGCGCGTTGTCCGTGATGTCGAAAGCAGGGTTGTACACCTTCACGCCCTCGAGCGCCATCCGCTGCTCGAACCACATCTCCGTCACTTCGCTGTCCGGACGCTGCTCGATGGGTATGTCCGCCCCTGTCGCGGCATTCAAGTCGATCGTCGATGTCGGCGCGCATACATAGAACGGTATGCCGTAATGCTGCGCGAGTATCGCCAGAGCGGAAGTGCCGATTTTGTTGCACACGTCGCCGTTCGCGGCTATGCGGTCCGCGCCCACCAGCACTGCCTGCACCCAGCCGTTTTGCATCCCGCGCGCGGCCATGTTGTCGCAGATCACCGTGGTGTCAACGCCGCTTAAAGCCAGCTCGAACGCGGTCAGCCGCGCACCCTGCAGCAGCGGGCGGGTTTCATCCGCGAATACGCGGAAACGGTATCCCTTTTCATGGCCCAGGTAGATGGGAGCCAGCGCCGTGCCGTATTGCACCGTCGCCAGCCGCCCGGCGTTGCAGTGCGTCAATATGCCGTCGCCGTCGTGGAGGAGCTTCAAACCGTGCTCGCCGATAGCCCGGCACATTTTAATGTCCTCCTCGCGGATGGCCACGGCCTCGCTGTACAGCCGCCGCTTGATCTCCAGCACCGGCAGCTCCCGGCTGTCCAGCACCACCTTCTCCATGCGCTCCAGCGCCCAGAACAGGTTCACCGCCGTGGGTCTGGTGGCAGCCAGCGCTTCCTTGGCCGCCCGGAACTCGCGGTAAAAAGCGTCGAAGCTGTCCGCACAGATGCTCTTGGCAGCGAGATACAGGCCGATGGCCGCCGCCACGCCGATAGCGGGGGCGCCGCGCACCTTCAGCGTGCGGATAGCATCCAGAATCTCCTGCTGCCTTGTCAGCCGCAGCGTGACCACCTCGCCAGGCAGCCGCGTCTGGTCCACGATCACCAGCGCGCTGTTCTTATCGTCCAATGCCACAGTCTCAAAATTCATCTTCATCCTCCGTTTCACTCCAAATCGAACATGCCTGTATAAAGCTGGTAGTACCGGCCCTGCTGCGCGATCAGCTCGTCATGGCTGCCGCGCTCGATGATGCGCCCGTGATCCAGCACCATGATCACATCGGCGTTGCGCACGGTGGACAGCCGGTGAGCGATGACAAACACCGTCCTCCCCTTCATCAGCGCGTCCATGCCTTTCTGCACGATGGCCTCGGTGCGCGTGTCGATGGACGACGTCGCCTCGTCCAGTATCATCACCGGCGGGTCGGCCACCGCCGCCCGCGCGATGGAAATAAGCTGCCGCTGCCCCTGCGAAAGCCCGCTGCCGTCGCCTTCCAGCACCGTCTGGTAGCCCTGCGGCAGCATGCGGATAAAGCT
>JAAXZP010000207.1 GCA_012719815.1 Christensenellaceae bacterium | reverse complement strand
GATTAACCCCGTATACCTGACTTCAGAACAGAAGGCGCTGTACGAAAAGCTGAGAGCAACTGTGGAGTAGGCGGCGGGGGTTGCAAAAGTGACAGGACTGTATGCCCCCGCTTTTTGAATACGGAAAAGCCGGAAGGCTCGATTCCAAAGGGATACGTTCTCTTTGGGAGGTTTGGGGCAAAGCCCCTCGGGTCCTAAACACGTAACGAAGGGAGGAATTCATTGATGAATATGGATAGATTGACGGAAAAAGCGATGGCCGCGGTGGCCGCGGCGCAGGAGGCTGGCATAAGGCGGGGGCACCAGCAGATCGACGGCGAGCACCTGCACTACGCGCTGGCGTCGCAGCAGGACGGCCTTATCCCCAAGCTGCTGGGCTATATGGGCGTGGATACGGCGCTGTATCTGCGCAGCCTGGAAAACGAGATGGGTAAGCTGCCCAGAGTGCAGGGCGCGTCGGCGTCGGTGTACGCTTCCCGGCGCTTTACCGAATTGCTGGTGAAAGCGCAGGACGAGGCCAAGCGCTTCAAGGACGAATACACCGGCGTGGAGCACCTCTATATCGCGCTGCTCAAGGAGCGCGGCACGCCGTCCGCCAACATATTCAGGCAGTTCGGCATCACGCTGGAGAACTTCATGCAGGCGCTCACCAAGGTGCGCGGCAACCAGCGCGTGACCTCACAGAACCCTGAGGAGACGTACGACTCGCTCAAACGGTTCGGGCGCGACCTGGTGGAGATGGCGAAGCAGGGCAAGATCGACCCGGTGATCGGCCGTGACAGCGAGATCCGCCGCGCGATACGCATACTGTCGCGCCGCACCAAGAACAACCCGGTGCTCATCGGCGAGCCGGGCGTGGGCAAGACCGCGGTGGTGGAAGGCCTCGCGCAGCGCATACTGGCGGGCGACGTCCCCGAAGGCCTCAAAGACAAGACGATATTCGCGCTGGACATGGGCGCGCTGATCGCTGGCGCCAAGTACCGCGGCGAGTTTGAGGAACGCTTAAAAGCGGTGCTGGAGGAAGTCAACAAGAGCGAGGGGCGCATCATACTGTTCATCGACGAGCTGCACAACATCGTGGGCGCGGGCAAGGCCGAAGGCGCGATGGACGCGGGCAACATATTAAAGCCCATGCTGGCCCGGGGCGAGCTGCACTGCATCGGCGCGACCACGCTGGACGAATACCGCAAGTACATCGAGAAGGACGCGGCGCTGGAGCGACGTTTCCAGCCCATACTGGTCGAGCCGCCGACGGTGGAGGACACCATCTCCATACTGCGCGGCCTGAAAGAGCGTTTCGAGATACACCACGGCGTAAAGATCACTGACAGCGCGCTGATCGCGTGCGCGGTGCTTTCGGACAGGTACATATCCGACCGCTTCCTGCCCGACAAGGCGATCGACCTGATGGACGAAGCGGCGGCGATGATCCGCACTGAGATCGACAGCATGCCCACCGAGCTGGACGAGATATCGCGGCGCGTGATGCAGCTTGAAATCGAGCGGCAGGCGCTGAAGAAGGAGGACGACCCGGCGTCCAAAGCGCGCCTGGAAGCGCTGGAGAAGGAACTGGCGGCGCAGAAGGAGCAGGCCGACAAGCTGAAAGCCCAGTGGGAGCTGGAGAAGGTGGCGCTCACGCGGGAGAAGGAGCTCAAGCAGCAGATCGAGGAATTGCGCCGGCAGATAGACGAAGCCAAGCGGCGCTACGACCTGGAGCTGGCGGCCAAGCTGGAATACGGCGACCTGCCCGTATTGCAGCGGCAATTGGAGGAACAGCGCCGCCTGAACGCCCAGAAGCAGAACGTGCTGCTTAAGGAGGAGGTTACCGAGGAGGAGATCGCCGAGATCGTGTCGCGGTGGACGGGAATACCGGTGTCCAAGCTGGTCGAGAAGGAGAGAGACAAGCTGCTGGGGCTGGAGGGCATACTCCACAGGCGGGTTGTCGGGCAGGACGAGGCGGTGACCGCGGTCAGCGAGGCCGTGATCCGCGCACGCTCCGGCCTGAAAGACCCCAAGCGCCCCATCGGTTCGTTCATATTCCTGGGCCCCACGGGCGTGGGCAAGACGGAACTGGCGCGCGCTCTGGCCGAGGCGCTGTTTGACAGCGAGGAGAACATGGTGCGCATCGACATGAGCGAGTACATGGAGAAGCATTCGGTGGCCCGGCTGATTGGCGCGCCTCCGGGATACGTGGGCTACGACGAAGGCGGGCAGCTGACCGAAGCGGTGCGACGCCGGCCTTACTGCGGGATACTGTTTGACGAGATCGAAAAGGCGCACCACGATGTGTTCAACTTGCTGCTGCAGCTGCTGGACGACGGGCGGCTGACCGCCAGCCAGGGCAGGACGGTTGATTTCAAGAACACCGTGGTGATTATGACGAGCAACATCGGCAGCGAATACCTGCTCTCCGGCATCGACGCGGAGGGGAACCTCTCCGACGAGGCCCGCAGCGCGGTGATGAGCGACCTTCAGCGGCACTTCCGCCCCGAGTTTTTGAACCGCGTGGACGACATCGTGATGTTCCGCCCGCTGACGAAGGACGACATCATCAGGATTATCGACCTGGCCGTGGCGCAGATCCAGAAGCGGCTGGATGAGCGGATGATTAGCCTCAAGCTGACGGACGCGGCAAAGCAGCTGATTGCAGACAAGTCGTACACGCCGGTGTACGGCGCGCGGCCGGTGAAGCGGTTCCTGCAGAAGGAGATCGAGACGCAGCTGGGCCGCATGCTGGTGGCGGGCACTATCGCGGACGGCGACATCGCCCTGGTGGACGCGGAGAACGGGCAGTTGAAAATTACGGTGGGGTAAGTAATGTTCACTAGATAGGTATTTAGAACGGCCTAATACCCATATGGGCAAGGCTGTTCTTTTTGTATTATTATGTAACTTTATTTGTGAATATGTTATAATAAGAAAAATATTGTAGAGGAGGCATGCAAAATGCTACAAGCAGGTAAATTAATCGAATTTAGTGCAAGGAAACAACTAAAATATATTAGACCTCTTGGTTCAGGCGGTACTGGTGATACTCATTTATTTGAGGATGAAATCACTGAAATGTTCTTTGCTATAAAAAAGTATGCTCCCAAAGATAAAAAGAATATTGATGAGTATTATAAACGTTTTATTGATGAGATAAAAATATTATTTAAGATATCCCATCCAAACATTGTAAGAATTTATAATTACTATTTGTACCCGGAGCATAAAGTAGGGTATCTACAAATGGAATACATAGATGGAACTCCCATAAATGAATATAATCCTGATCCTCGTTTGCAACGTGATTGGCCGGATATATTCGTTGATGTCATTTCCGCATTTGGTTATTTAGAAAAGAAAAAAATCCTTCATAGAGATATTAGACCTGCCAATATTTTAATTGATAATGAAGGAACTGGAAAAATAATCGATTTTGGCTTCGGTAAAAAACTGTCAATGAATGGAGAAGATGCTAATAGTATTATCTTGAATTGGCCAGTTACTGAATATCCTGAAGAAATTACAGAAGGAATATATGATCATAGGACAGAGATCTATTTTATTGGAAAGCTATTTCAAAAAATTCTTAAAGAAGAATTTCCGAGTTTTAAATACGAACGAATAATAAAGAAAATGTGTGCAGTAAATATTTCAGCCAGGTATTCAAGTTTTGAAGATATAATAAAAGATATCTCAAAGGGGATAATGGCTGAATTAGATTTTGATTCAAGACAAAAAAGAATTTATCAGGATTTTGCTGATTTACTTAGTAATCATATTATTTCTTATAGCAATGTTAGTTTTAAAACAGATATTAATAATGTTTTACGCGACCTAGCAACTTTATTACGTAATAGTTCGCTTGAGGAATATGTACAGAACAATACCAAATTGATTGAATGCTTTATTGAAGGCTCATATACGTATAGCTCAATTAAAGATATTCCAGTTTCATGCGTTAGGGATTTCTATCAATTATTGATGAGCTTTGATTCTAGTCATCAACAAGTTGTTCTTGATAATCTTTTAGCTAGGCTATCTAATATACCAATTGATTTAGATGATGGAATGCCATTTTAATAATTAAGGTAAATAATTATATTATTATATCTAAAAGTTATAGTATCTTGGTAGTTCATTACAATGGACTATTCCATTTCTTTTTAGCTTTTTGTAGCACTTAACCGGATAAAAACACACGCTTGAAACAGACTAGATGAGAGAAAGAAACACAAACGATGAAATGAAAGGTTTTGGGCCATGAAGGTAACCGATAAAATCCAGCAGAAGGATCTCAAGATCATCCGGGCTTTGTAT
>JAAXZP010000206.1 GCA_012719815.1 Christensenellaceae bacterium | reverse complement strand
TGCGCGTTGTAGACGATCTCCATTGCGCGGCCTCCCAGAACGTAAGATGGGCGCACCAGCACCGGGTAGCCGATGCTTTCCGCAATTCTCTTGCCTTCCTCCAGCGAGAACGCTGTGGCGCCGGGAGGTACCGGGATATTCAGCTTCTCCAGCGCCTTGAGGAAACGCTCGCGATCTTCGGCGCGGTCGATGCCGTCCACCGAAGTGCCGAGTATGGGCACGCCCACTTTGGCGAGCGGCGCGGCCAGGTTGATTGCCGTCTGCCCGCCGAACTGAACGATCACGCCCATGGGCCTTTCGCGCTGGATGACGTCCAGCACGCATTCCCTTGTGAGCGGCTCGAAGTAGAGCTTATCCGACGTGTCGAAGTCGGTGGACACCGTCTCGGGGTTGGAGTTGATGATGATAGACTCGTACCCCAGCGATTTCAGCGCCAGCACCGAATGCACGCTGCAGTAGTCGAACTCGATGCCCTGCCCGATGCGGATGGGGCCGGAGCCCAGCACCACCACTTTTTTACGGCCACTGTCTTTATACTCGTCCACGTCCTCGTAGCAGGAGTAGTAGTACGGCGTTCTGGCCTCAAACTCGCCCGCGCACGTGTCCACCATCTTGTAGGGGGGCAGTATGCCGAGAGCCAGCCGCAGCGCCTTGACGGCGGGCTCCTGCGAGCCGATCAGGTTCGCGATGTAGCTGTCGCCGAAGCCGTAGCGCTTTCACCGCTTCAAAAGCTCTGGCGGCAGCGTGTCGATGGTGTAGCGCTTGAGCTCTTTGGCCAGCTGTACGATATTGTTCAGTTTGTTAATAAAAAACCTGTCGATGCGGGTGATCTCGAATATCTCGTCTACCGACCAGCCGCGCTCCAGCGCTTCGGAGATGACGAATATGCGCTCGTCGTCCGGTGTCCTTAGTGACTTTTCGATCTCCTCGTCCGTCCATGCCGCGATGGATTTCATGCCGAGCTGGTAGTCCAGCTTGACGTCCAGGCTGTCGATGGCCTTGAGCAGCGATTCCTCAAAGTTGCGTCCGATGGCCATCACCTCGCCGGTGGCCTTCATCTGTGTGCCCAGCGTGCGCGTGGCAGTGACGAACTTGTCAAACGGCCAGCGCGGCACCTTGGTGACCACGTAATCCAGCGCCGGCTCGAAGCAGGCGCACGTCTCTCCGGTGATAGGGTTGGTAATTTCGTCCAGGCCGTAGCCCACCGCGATTTTGGCCGCGGCGCGGGCGATGGGGTAGCCGGTGGCTTTGCTGGCCAGCGCCGACGAGCGGCTGACCCTGGGGTTGACTTCGATCACCACGTAGTCGTCGCTGTTTGGGTTCAATGCAAACTGGATGTTGCAGCCGCCCTCGATGCCCAGCGCGCGGATAATCCGGATGGACGCGCTGCGCAGCATCTGGTATTGCTTGTCGGACAGCGTCTGCGACGGCGCGATCACAATGCTGTCGCCGGTGTGGATGCCGACGGGGTCCAGATTTTCCATGTTGCACACCACGATGCAGTTGTCCTTGGCGTCGCGCATTACCTCGTATTCGATTTCCTTGTATCCCGCGACGCTCTGCTCCAGCAGCACCTGCCCGATCATCGAGAACGACAGGCCCTGCGCCGTGATGTTTTTGAGCTGTTCCATGTCCTGTGCGATGCCGCCGCCGGTGCCGCCCAGCGTATAGGCGGGCCGGACGATGACCGGAAAGCCCACTTCTTCCGCGAACGCCACAGCTTCTTCGACGGAAGTGGCGATGACGCTGCGGGCGATTTTCTCGCCGATGCGCTCCATGGTCTCCTTGAACAGCTCGCGGTCTTCCGCCCGCCTGATGGAATCAAGCGACGTGCCCAGAAGCTCGATATTAAGCTCATCCAGTATGCCGTTTTCGGCAAGCTCCACCGCCATGTTGAGGCCGGTCTGCCCGCCCAGCGTGGCGATGATGCCCTGCGGCCGTTCCTTGCGCAGTATGGCGGATATCGTTTCCAGCGTGATGGGCTCGATGTACACGCGGTCCGCCATCTCCGTGTCCGTCATGATGGTGGCGGGGTTGGAGTTGACCAGCACCACTTCGTAGCCTTCTTCGCGGAGCGCCTTGCACGCCTGCGTGCCCGAATAGTCGAACTCCGCCGCCTGCCCAATAACGATGGGGCCCGAGCCGATCACCATTATTTTTTTGAGGTCATGTCGTTTAGGCATTGGTTACCTCCCGGGTACGGTTCTCTGAGAAAATGTATCTCCTGAGAATCCCATCTGGTAAATGCCGATTGTAAAAATACGCAGAGCCGTCCGTCCATCATTTCAGCAGATCTTTCAATGCATCAATAAGCGCGTCGATGTGATGCGTCTGTATCACATAGGGCGGCAGGAAACGCAGCACGTTCTGCCCGGCGGTGGCCGTCACGAAACCGGCGTCCAGCAGCGCTTTCTTTATCTCCATCGCGGAGACGGAGGGGACAAGCTCCGCGCCCAGCATCAGCCCACGGCCGCGGACGTCGGCGATGGCGGGGCAGTCTGCCTTCAGAGACGCGAGCCTGCCCAGGAAATACGCGCCCACCTCGGCCACGTGCGAGAGGATGTCGGTTTCCGTCAGCTTGCAGACCACATAATAAGCCGCCGCGCACGCCATGCGGTTGCCGCCGAACGTGGAACCGTGGTCGCCCGGCGCGAAAGCCTGTGCCGCCGCGCCGCGCGCGAGAAACGCCCCGACGGGGAACCCGTTGCCCAGCGACTTGGCCAGCACCACGATGTCAGGCGCTGCGCCCAGGGCGGGGGAGGCGAGCAATGCGCCGGTGCGCCCCATGCCGGTCTGTATCTCGTCCGCGATCATCAGCGCGCCGTGCCTGTCACACAGGAGGCGGATGGCCTGGAAATATTCCGGCGTAACGGGGATGATGACGCCTTCGCCCAGTATCGGCTCCACCAGTACCGCGGCGGTGCTGTCCGATACGGCGGCTGTGAGCGCGGCGATGTCGTTCACCGGCACGTAGGTGAACTTTTCGATAAGCGGCCTGAAAGCCTCGTGGAACTTTGCCTGCCCGGTGGCGGCCAGTGTCGCCAGCGTGCGCCCATGGAAGCTGCCCTGCATCGTGATGATTTCGATGCGCGGCATGCCCTTAGCAAAATGGTATTGGCGCGCCAGCTTGAGCGCGCCTTCCACAGCTTCCGCGCCGCTGTTGGCGAGAAACACGTTGTCGTAGCCGGTGGCGGTGCACAGCTTCTCTGCCAGCCTGACCTGCACTTCGCTGTAGAAGTAGTTGGAAGTGTGCATCAGGCTGCCAATCGTGTCGCACAGCGCCTGCTTGTAGCCTTCGTCCGAATACCCAAGGCAGTTGGTCGCGATGCCTGACAGGAAGTCGATATAGCGCTTGCCGGCGCTGTCGAAAAGGTACACGTCCTCGCCCCGCACGAACTCCACCGGCAGCCGTTTGCCGAACACGGGGCAGTAATATTTCTCGTCCAGCCTGGCGATCTCGTCTATCGTCATGGCGATCACTCCCTGACCATTGTGCAGATTCCCGAATCGGTGAATATCTCCAAAAGTATCGGGTGCGGTAGGGTGCCGTTCAGTATGTGCGTGCGCTTGACGCCGCTGCGGATGGCCTTGATGCACCCTTCCACCTTGGGCAGCATGCCGCCGGATATCACGCCCTTGTTGATGTACTTATATATCTCGTCCACGGTGATTTCGTAGATCAGCGTGTCGGGATCGTTGGGCACGCTGCGGATACCGTCGATGTCCGTTAAAAACATCAGCTTTTCGGCGGCCAGCGCCGCGGCCACTTCGCCCGCCACGGTATCCGCGTTGATATTATAGCTCTCGCCGTCCGGCCCGACGCCGATGGGCGCGATGACTGGAATGTATTCGTCCTGAGTCAGCGTGTTGAGTAGCTTGGTATTGATGCCGGTGATTTTGCCGACGCGGCCGTAATCAAAGCCGTCTTCCGAGACCAGCTTTTCCGCCTGTATCAGCTGGGCGTCCTTGCCGCACAGGCCGATGGCTTTCGCGCCCGCCACGCCCAACTGTGCGACGATCTCCTTGTTGATCTTGCCGGTCAGCACCATCTGGACGACTTCCATGGTGACCGGGTCCGTCACGCGAAGCCCGTTGTGGAACCTTGGCTCGATGTCGTATTTTTTCAGCAGGTCGTTGATTTCGCTGCCGCCGCCGTGCACCACGATGGGGTTGACGCCCACGTATTTGAGCAGCGTGATGTCCTGCATGATCTTCTTGGACAGGTCTTCGGAGAGCATGGCTGCTCCGCCGTATTTGATGACTACCGTCTTGCCGGCCAGCCGCCGGATATACGGCAGCGCTTCGATGAGTATATTTGCTCTTTCGATGTATTTGTTATCCATTTTACAAGTACCATCCCGTATTGTTTAATCCTGCGGTCTCATTGAGGCCGCAGATAAGGTTCATATTCTGCACCGCCTGGCCCGCCGCGCCCTTGATCAGGTTGTCGAGCACGGACACCACGATGAGGCGGTTTGCGCGCCTGTCGAGCACGTAGCCGATCGCGCAGTTGTTGGAGCCGGTGACGTGCTTGATCTCGGGCAGCGCCACGCCCATGACCTGCACGAACGGCTCGTCTTTATACACGGAATATGCATCCGCGATATCCTCTTCTGTGACGCCCGCTTTGGGGATAAGGTATATCGTGGAGAGTATGCCGCGCTTGACGGGCAGAAGGTGCGGCGTGAACGACACGACCACTTCCGCGCCGGCCGCGAGGCTGAGTTCCTGCTCGATTTCCGACGTGTGCCGGTGGGTGGCCACGCCGTAAGCCTTCAGCGATTCGTCCACCTCGCAGAAATTGTACGCCAGCTTTTCGCTGCGGCCCGCGCCCGTCACGCCCGATTTGGCGTCGATAACGATGCCATCCGGCAGAACGACACCCGCTTTCAGCAGCGGCGCCACTGCGAGTATCGCGCAGGTGGTGTAGCAGCCCGGGTTGCCGATAAGGCGCGCCTTTTTGATGCGCTCGCGGTACAACTCCGGCATGCCGTATACGCTTTCAGCCAGCAGCGCCGGCGCGGCATGCTGAATGTTGTACCAGCGCTCGTATACCGAAACGTCGTTGTAACGGAAATCGCCCGACAGGTCGATGACCCGCGCGCCGCGGGAAATTAGCTGCGCCGCCGTTTCGGCGGACGCGCCGTGCGGCAGGCAGGTGAATACGATGTCGCTGTCTTCTGCGACGGCGTCTATATCCAGCTCCTTCAGCGTGTAGTCGCGGGAGAGAAAGCTGGGGTAGAGCGCGCTCATTTTCTGACCGGCGAAGCTCTTGGATACCGCGTGGGTGATAACCGCCTCCGGATGGGCGGTCAGCAGCCGCATCAGCTCCGCGCCGGCGTATCCCGTAGCGCCGATCACGCTTGCTTTGACCATTGGTTGGCCTCCCTTTGCGTAGTGTTTATAATTATACATAATAATGAATAAAAATGCAACACCTTTTAAGGAGGAATATTTTTTTATATACTTCAGAAAAATTTTTTGAGAAAAAGCTAAAGTTTCAGCGGCGGGCAGCCGATATAGAATGCGGATAGGTCTGATTATTTGTGGCCTGTCTGAAAAACTGAATCAGCAATCTATCCGATAATAGCAAAACTGCCGAAAGGCAGTGACGCAAAGCCACGGGTCTAAGGTCGAACCGACTATGCCCGCCGGTTGCCGCAGTAGAGGTTATGCAATGTCTTTTTTTCGGCATCCCGCCGGAAGAAAGACATTTTTCTTCCCCGGGCAAACGGCCGTCAACAGTCGCCGAGCAGGGGCGCGGGGGTTGCCCGGAGGAAGGAATGAAAAAGGTTACCAATTATTTATACGCCATATTGGCGCTGTCGCTGGTGCTCAGCTTTGTGATGGCGGGTCTGGGTATTGTCAATTCGCAGACAGCCGAGGCGGCCGCTGCCGCCTATACGCCGTCGGCTACGCTTTCGGCTGAGGCGACCGCAGCCGCCAATACACCGTCGGTCACGCTTCAAGCTGACGTGACCGCTGCTGCAAAGCCTTCGGCCACAGCGTCCGCCAGCGCCGTTCCAACTCCCGCGAAAGCTGACGCAAGCGCGGAGGGGCCGGCGCCAGAGGAGGACGCCGCGTCTGAAACGCCTGCTGTCAGCGAAACGCCTGCTGCAAGCAATACGCCTGAGCCAACGGCTACGCCCGCTGCCAGCGAAAAGCCTGAGCCAACGGCTACTCCCGCTGTCAGCGAAACGCCCGAGCCGACGCCCGAGCCAAGCGCAGAGCCCACGCCGACGCCGAATGAAGGCGCGAAGGCCGAGCCTGCGGCGGAGCGCGGGGATAACCCGTCCATATACGTATTGCTGGACGAGAGCCTATTAAACGGCATATACACCATCGAAAACGCGCGCTTTGGCATCGACAGTACGGGAGGCAACGCGCGCGCCACCACCGACGGCATCAACGCGGCGCTGCGCTGGGCCAAAGAGCAGGGCTTCAGCACGGTCAAATTTGAAAAAGGCACGTATATGATACAGTGCAAATGGCGCAACCGGTTTATCGCCCCCACGGACGGCATACTGGTGCCCTCAGGCCTCACGCTGGACCTGAACGGTTCCACATTCATGATGGAGCCCAACAGCTATCCGGAATATTGCATATTCGGCATTGTCAACGCCAAAGACGTGACCATCAAGAACGGCAGGCTGGTCGGCGACCTTGATAACCATGTGTATGCCAAGAGCAGCGCATCGCCTACGCACGAGTTCGGTTTCGGCGTCGTCATTTCGGCCAGCACCAACGTGACAATCAGGAACCTCACCATCACCAAGATGACGGGCGACGGCATTATTGTGGAGGGGTCTTACACCGCGCTGGCTGACGGCGGCAGAGTATCCACCAAGGTGCGCCTGCTGGACAACGATATATCCAACTGCCGCCGGCAGGGCATCAGCATCATCGGCGCGAGAGACAGCGAGATTGCGGGCAACAGGATATACAACATATCCGGCACGGACCCGCAGTACGGCATTGATATCGAGAAAGAGCTGGACTATGTTGTGGACAAGCTCAAGATACATGACAACGTGATCTATAACTGCTCGGGCGGCGCGATCAGCTGCCACAGCGGCAACGATTACGAGGTTTACAACAACATATGCAGCGGCAACATAATTGCCGTATTCTCATCCAACGTCAGGATATACGGCAATACCATTAAAAACAGCTTCATCAATGTGTTGGAAGGTGCGTCCAACATCACGGTGGAGAACAACATACTGGAAGGCAACAGTTGGATAAAGGCCTGATGGTACCGACTTATCAATAATACCTCCTTCAATAAAGCCTCCTGCCGGACTTGGGCGGGAGGCCCGTTCTTTTTTTGGGGGGTACGCGGAGAAGTAGGGCGGTTACACGCGCAGCAGCTTAAACACGCGGCGCGTGACTTTGGGACCCAGCGCAGCCAGCGCCAGGCTCAGCAGCTTGTAGCCGCGCGGCGCCTGCGCGGTGAGGATATACCGCGGCAGATGCCGGCGCAGCCGCGACATGTCCTTGCTGTCGGGACGCCAGCAGACCCCGGCGTGCAGCGAGAGCAGGTACAGAAAAACGATATTGGTGAGGTAGGTGTTCTCCGAGTAAAGGGTGAGCGCGGGGCAGTGCACCCGCGTAAGGTCCGCGATAAGGCGGCTGGCGGTCACTAGCGTCGCCTTGCGCGGCGAAAACCCGCTGCCAGTGAGCCCTTCCGCTGACTGGCAGTAATGATAGCAGGGCGTCGGGTCGTACACCACGAGGGAGGCGGATTTCAGGCAGGACAGCACGAACAGCAGGTCTTCGCATACGTGCAGGCTCTCGTTAAACCGCAGCGCGCCGTCGCCACGGCCCAGGAGCGACGCCCGGAACAGCTTGTTGTGCACATAGCCCATAAAGCCTGCGGGGACCAGCGCGGCCATCCAGGCTTCCTGCGGCGTCATCACCAGCGCTTCCGCGTGCGCTGTGCCGGTGCGCCGGGACGCATTGTCGGTAGTGTGCAGTTCCCAGCCGCAGACGGCGATGTCAGCCTGCTCCCGCTCGAGCCAGCCGACAAGTTGCCGTATCATGTCCGGCTCCATCCAGTCGTCCGCGTCCGCAAAACCGATGTATGCACCGCGCGCGAGGGACAGCCCTGTGTTCCGTGCGGCAGACACGCCACGGTTTTCCGTGTGGACGACGTGCCCCCGCGCGGCCCGCCCGGCGAAAGCGTCCAGCAGGCTGCCCGACCCGGCAGCCGAGCCGTCGTCCACGGCGATCACTTCGATATTGCGCCAAGTCTGCCCCAGAATGCTGCTCATGCAGCGTTCCAGCGTGCCCTGCGCGTTGTATACCGGCACGATAATGCTGACGAGGCGCTCTTCCATGTGCTGTTCCCGCTGCTTTGTCATGCCTGTATATCCTCCCGATCGTGGGAAGCGGGCCGCCGGACACAAAAACGGCGCACCAGCTGCCGGAAACCGTCGTGCGTGAGCCATAGGCCGGTAAAGGCGATGGCCGCAGCGAGGGCTGTGCAGATGACGGCCTGCACGGCAAGCGCCAGCCATCCGCCGCCCAACGCAACACGGCGGATCAAAAAGTCGCCGGCGAAATACGTGGCGGCGCACAGCGCGGCCACGATAAGCAGCTCATAGTAGATCGTCATGCGGCGCTGGAATACGGTGCGGTACACCAGGCGGAAGTTGCCCGGCTGCAGCACGCCGTATGTGGCGTCGATGGTGCCCATCAGCACGCCGGTGACGCCGAATTGCGCAGCCAGCGCTACCGAGATGACCAGGTTGACAGCGGCCTGCGCGACGGTGAATTTCTGGGATTCGGCGTACAGCCCGCGCGCGTCGCGCGCTGCGTAGATCACCGGCATCAGCAGCGAATCCGCCAGCATCAGCCCGAACAGCACCAGCGGCAGCAGTTCTACCTGGTAACTGGCGCCCACCCACAGTGTCACAAACGGGTTGGCGAGCAGCAAAAACACCGGTATAATCGTGCAGATGCAGAAATACTCAAAGGAGAGCAGCTGCCGGAAAGCCGCGTAGCTGTCCTCGTCGCCGCGGGTGATCTTGAGCGCCAGCGTAGCGCGCATGCCCTCGATGATGCGGTAAATCACCGTGTTGGGGTATGAGATGAGCTGTGCGATATTGCCGTATATCGTCACGTTCCGGAGGGTACTCAGGAGCGACAATACCACGCTGTCGGTGTTGCTCGTGACCACCGATGCGATCTGGTGCACGTACACCGCCCGGGTCATTTGGGACTCCACATATAAGGGCGCGGCGTTCAAATCGAAATCCGGCCCGTAAAGACGGCGGATGATGCGCCGGTACGCCCATTTGGAGAACAGCAGGAAGATAAGGTTGCTGCACAGTATGACTGCCAGGGGCAGCCGCGTGAACAGTATCAGCCCGACCTCCGCGATCAGCGTGGCAATATCTTTAAAGCCTTCAACCACGATGACCAGCTGTTTTTTTTCGCGTATTTCAATGAGACAGCGCTCGGGCAGCGTGTAGAAAAAAGGCGCGCTGATGCGGATACCGATGGCCGCAAGTATCAGCAACGTGTCCCAGTAAGGCACGCCTTTGTTGAGCAGCAGCGCGGAATACGCGGGGATAACCACCAGCGCGACCAGCAGCATCCGCCGCGTGACGCGCAGCATGCTTTTTCGGAGGCCGGAAAACAGGCCGGAGAGCCGGGGGAACGCGTTCTGGGTGAGCGGCGCGTACATGTTGTACTGGTAAGCGGCGGACATGCCGGTTTGGAACAGCACGAGATAGGCGCTCATCTGCAGGGCTGCCTGCACCACGCCGTTGATGTTGTCGCCGTAGGCGGCCAGCACCACGCTCTGCCGGTAAAGGCTGAGCACGCCCTGCAAAAGCGCGATCAGTATCACCGCCGTTGCGATTTGGACGCCCATCCTCGTCTTGCTCAAGGCTTTCCTCCAGCCCGGTTCGTTTTCATGTCAAGGGCACGCTCGTAGATGCGGAAGGTTTCCGCCTGCGCATTCTCCAGCCGGTAGGGCTGCGCTGCCGATATCGCCTTTTGGCCCATCTCATGGCGCAGCTCCGGCGAACGATACAGCTTAAGCAGCTTTTCCGCCATCGCCGGTGCGTCGTCCGGCGGGACGAGAAAGCCGGTCTCGCCGTGCTGCACGATGTCGGCATGGCCGCGGATGCGCGTGGCCACCACGGGCAGGCCGGTCAGCATCGCTTCCACCAGGTTGATGCCCAGCCCTTCGCGCCGCGACGAGGACACCGCGACATCCGCCGCGGCGAGCAGCATGTCCATATCGGTGCGGTAGCCCATAAGACGCACATATTGGGATATGCTAAGCTCGGCGGCCAGCCGCTGGTATTCCGCCTGCAGCGGGCCTTCGCCGGGCAGCAGCAGCAAAATATTCGGGATGCTGTCTTTCAGCAGGCTGACGGCGCGCAGCAGCATGGCCTGGTTTTTGTTCCGGTTGTATTCCGCGGCAAATATCAATACGAAAGCGTCCGCTGAAATGCCGTTTTGCTCGCGGACGGCGCGGCGGGTTTCGGCTGTATGCGGGTGAAAGCGCGCACCGTCCACGCCGACGCCCGGCACCCTGTATGCGCCCAGTTTGGGGCGAAAGCCGTAGCGCGAGATGGCGGCATAGTCCTCTCCGTTGATGGTGATGAGTATATCGGTATGGCGCGAAAGCCACTTTTCCACCGTGCGGTAGACAAAGGCGGACAGGCGCGGCGCGCCCTGATAAAAATGAAAGCCGTGAGCGGTGTAGATCACGACCGTGCCATGTTTGCGCGCGCGGCGTGCCGCCAGCCGGGTGAGCACCGACGCGACGGGCGTATGACAGTGTATGATATCGTATTCGTTTTCGCGGATAACTTTTTTGAGCGCCCGGTAGGCCGAGATGTTTTTCAGCCTGAACGGGCTGCGCTCAAAGCCGATTACAAAATGACGGTCCGCACAGGCCGGCGTATCGCCCGGCCCGCACGCGATATGTACCGCAAAACCCCGGTCCTCGAAGTATTGCATGTACGGGATATGAAACCCAGTGAGATGGCCCATGACCGAAGCGGTGAACAGCACTTTCATTTCGTGACACTCCCTGGCTGCCGCTTATGCCTGAACGGATTTGGACGTATAGACTTCCTCGGGCATGTCTTCGGGCGGCTGCGGATTGAACGGGACCACCGCGCTCTCTTTCTGGCGGAGCTGTTTGCGGCGGTATTCCGAGAACTCCTCCAGCGGCTCTTCGCCCTCGGGGATGACGTCCTTGTGCGAGAGGATCACGCCGAAGGTCTTAAAGAATCTCTTCATGTCCAGCCAGAACGAGATGTTATCCGCATATTCAACGTCCAGAGCGAAACGCTTGTCCCAGTCCAGGTTGGCCCGCCCGTTGATCTGCGAGCGACCGGTAAGGCCGGGACGCACGTTGAACCCGCGGCGCTCCGTCTCATTGTACCACTCGTAATAGTGTACGAGCAGCGGTCGCGGCCCGATCAGGCTCATCTTGCCGGTGAGTATGGTAAAAAACTGAGGGATTTCGTCCAGGCTCAGCAGCCTGATGATGCGGCCCATTCGGGTCAGCGTGGAGGGGGTGGGGCATACGGTGCCGTCGCACAGCTCCCGCTTCATCGTCCGGAATTTGACGACTTCAAACACCTCGCCGTAGCGGCCGTTGCGCGGCTGCCGGAAGAATATGGGGCCGTGTATGTCGTCCAGCTTGATCGCGATTGCGCACAGCAGCGTGACGGGACTTAAGATGATGAGCGCCATGATTGAAATCACGATGTCGAAAGCACGCTTTATAACCCGTTCGTAAAAACCGGGTTTGGGCACGTTGTCTGGTCTCATGGCATATCACCTCTTTTCCTATTGCAGCATATATACTGCTATATCGTGTGTTTGCCCGCTCGCCTTAACCCGGGGCAACGGGCCGCTGTTCTAATGTCTTGCCCCTTAGGCGCGGTATTCCGGGAAAAAGCCGGGCCGGAGTTCGGCCTGGCACAATTCGTTGCGCAGGCTCAACAGCTTATCGTACTTTTCCTGGTCGAATATCCGGTGCCCGATATAAAAGCGGGTGGTGGTATTCTCGTTGAATTTCTTCTTGGACTCAAACACGCCGTCTTCGGAAGCCCCCACGCCTCCGCCCAGGTGAAGCTCCTTATAGCCGTTTTCACAGCCCCAGAGCGCCTGAATGTATACGATCAGCGGGATGGGGCACAGGTACAGGTATTCGCCCTTGGATCCCTGAAGGTGACCGTGCATTTTGCCGTTGCAGTAGAGCACCAGCTCCATCGCGATGATTTGCCCTTCAAACACGGCGTAGAATATCAGCGCGTTATCCGCCAGCGTGTCGTGCACGCACTCGAAGAAAGCCCGGCTGAAGAAGTAGTACGGCTGGGCGTTCGTGCGCTGCATCGTTTCGGTGTACAGATGATAAAACTGCTCGAGCAGTTCGGGCGACCATCCCATTTCCACGGAGATGTTGTTGCGGCATGCCTTGTTGATGCGATTGCGCACGGATTTGCGTATGTTGTGGCGGATGACCTCGGGCGAAGACAGGTCCATCGTGACCGTTCTGCCCATGGGGATGATCCGGTACAGCGGATCCAGCCCGTCCTGATTGTTCAGCAGCGGGTGAAAGCGCACAAACTCGCTGATAACGCTGCTGTCCAGGCAGTATTCGGTGTACGCCGCGTTCAGCCTGTCCATCGCGGCTTCGCTGCAGTCGCCTTCCACGAGAAAGCCGCCGTAGCCGTACGGCGTTGCGAAGTCGTAATACGTGCTTTCGGGCAGCCGGCCTGCAAACGGCCCGGTCCCCGCGATATCGCGCTTCATTACCACGTTGATGGCGCGCGTATCGCCTGATTCGTAGTAGATAAGCTGCGGCTCTCCGTCGCCGTGCAGCCGGAACGCTTTAGTGTATTCCGGCAGGTGATATACATCATGGCGGGCGAAACTTTTGACAGTCTCCCGCCAGAGGACCTCGTCATTCAGCCCCAAAACCTTTAGCATATATGCCCCCAAAACTATAAAATTCTTCCATATGTATCGGCATTAACAAACGTCAGCTTATCCGATTGGCCGGTTTTATCTGTCTCCCTGCACCAGACGCGCGCCCGGTCCCAGATGGTTGCCGCTGAGCTCGATACCCTCGGCGGCGGTATAGACCTGCAGCCGGCCGTGTTCGATGAGGTTGTCGTATATTTTAACATGGCTGCTGAGCACGGCGATGACACCGCCCCGGCAGGCGTTGGCATACACCTGATAATCCGAGCCGCTGTGGCAGCTGATAGCCCCGCCGCGGCACCCGGCGATCACGTTGTGATGGATATTAAGGTTGGTGACAATGTAATCCATTTCCGACTCCACGTCAATGCCGAATTGCGGACTGGTGCCGCCGATATCCCAGATGCGGTTGTGGGCGATCTCGCAGTGCGACGCGCCCACCACGCTGATACCCTGCCGGCGGCAGTTCGATATGCTGCAGCCCAGTATCCGGATGCCCGTCGATATTGCGCCGCCTTCGGACATCGGTATGTAAGAGCCTTCCAGTATGATGCCGTCTCCGGTCATGTCCCGGATGGTGACGCCCTGTATCAGCACGTTGCTGCTGGCGGAAACGCAGATGCCGAAGCCGAACTCGTGGGTGGGCGAGGTTTCGCTGGGAGCGTATTGATGCGCGTCCCGGTCGCCCACCAGCGTGCCGCCCAGAATGGTCACGTCCGACGCGTCCACGATGCCGAATATGCAGTATTCCGGGAAGCTGTTGGGCTCGATGGCGAACACGGCGTCGCCCAAATCCAGCGTGAGCCCGGAGGGCACGAGTATGCCGTCCGTAGGCGCGGCGTAACGGTTGCGCCACAGGCACTGTATGGTGTACGTGCCCTTGGGGAACCGGACATGGGTGTAGCCTTGTTCTTTCGCCCAGAGGAGCGCCGCGTTGATGCCGTCGGTGGTGGCGCGCGCGTTGCCGCCGGAGCTGTCGATGCCGAAACGCTCGTTTTCTATCGTATACCACACGGTGCCCTCGGGGGCGGCGTAGCCCTGATAATATCCCGTGCTGTGCGAGGCCAGAAAGTCCAGCACGCCCAGCCGCGCGTATAGGCCGCGGATGAAAAAGGCCAACGCCGCGAGTACAAGGGCGGATACCGCGAGCAAAAGGTTTCGTTTATTCAAATATCGGCTGCCGGGCAGCCTGCTCTTTATCCCGTTCATCGTTATTTAGATAACCCGTTCAGCCTCCGGGAAAACAGGAAGCGCTGCAAATAGCCGCCGTAATACCGGGGCGAGAGCGCCCTGCGCGTAAGGTCCATCCGCAAAACATCGCCCGGTGTGACGCGCTTTTGCAGCAGGTGCTTGACGGCGGCCACAAAAAAGTGCTGGATGACCTCATTTGTGAAGTACCGGCGGGGGAAAACGCGGTGCTTGTCGTTGGCATAAAGCAGGCGGCGCGCCCAGTCTTCCGTTTCCCGCAGCGAGACGTCCGGCGACGGGGTATCGGTGCAGAAGTGGTAGTGCACCAATACTTCGCGCTGGCTCGGGGTGATGCCCAGCCACGAGAGCATTTTTTCCCGCACCCTGTTGGCGCTTTCCGTCTGGAGACTGTGGGAAGCCGTTGATATCTGGGCGGCGTGCACCCGGTAATGGAGCAGCACATGCGGGTACTCACATATTTTTGCGATCGGGATGCACCGGGACCACAGCTCGTAGTCTTCCGCCATGGCGCTCTCATCGTAGCGGATGCCATGCTTTCTGATGAAGGACGCCCGGAACATCACGGTGGGGTTGACGATGGGGCAGCCGAAGAAAAGCGTTGTTTTCATGAGGTCGGGCCGAGTCAGGTTCGGCGCGCATACGCCCTCCCTGCTGCCAAAGAATTTTGCCTGCGCGCACAGTATGTCGATATCGCGGTGCCGCTCCATATACGCAACCTGCTTTTCCAGCCGGTTCGGCAGGGCGATATCGTCGGCGTCCATACGGGCGATGTATTCCCCTTTTGCCAGGGCCAGCCCCCGGTTTGCGGAGTATGGGGTGCGGCGGTTGCGCTCGTTTTGCAGCAGTATGATGCGGGGGTCGCGGTAAGACTGGATGACCTTCACATCGTTTCCGGTGGAGGCGTCGTCGACGATGATGAACTCAAAATGCTCGTATGTCTGGCGCAGTATGCTTTCAATGGCGCTGCGCAGGTATTCCTCTTTGGTATTGTAGTTGCACATCACAACCGAGACCAGCGGTTTCTGCGTGTTCATGTCAACATCCAGCCTTTCAGCATAGTGGCATCACATGCCCGGGATGCGGGCGTCGAATATCGTCTGGTAGGGCAGCACGTCGCCGTAGTTGTTGATGGCGGTGTTGAATATCCAGAGGCCCACACAGACGGCGATCACATACGCGCCCATGCGGTACTGCGCGCCGCGGGTGGGCATAGACCGCACCAGTGCGGGCAGCAGCACGATCCACGACACGGCGAAGTACAGCGACAGGCGGTTCAGCACGTCCAGTATGTAGCCGAGGTAGCTGAAGAGCACCTCGAACACCGCGAGCATTATCCAGAACCGGTTGCGCTCGTCGTGCGCGATCAGCTGCTTTCGGAACAGCAGTATCGGTACGATAATGGGCAACCGCAGCAGCATCAGGCCGATCTTGAGCGTGCCGCCCTCGCCGCCCTCGCCGGTGTACAGCGCCCGGATGCCGCTGAATATCGAGCCGAACACCGAGCCCAATATGAACATCAGCATCAGCACTGCAAACATGGCGATGCGGGCACCTCGCGCGTAGCGCTGCGGGCCGCGGAACAGCCAGAACGGCAAGAGGACGATCGCCGAATAGTGGAACATCAGCGCTGTGAGCATCCAGAGAGCGGCTTTGTCGTACTGCTTTTGGAAAAGGTACCGCGCGGCGTAGAACGTAATGGAGACCGCGATCATCTGGCGCATGATGTTGAGCGTGGTGGAAAACATCAGCGTGAGGAATACGAACACTGCCAGCATCACGGATATTTTGCCGTGGTAATCCTCCACGGCGCGGAACAGAAAAGAGAGTAGCAGCAGCGACGAGAAGAAGAATATGGGCAGCGGATTGTTGAATATGAGCCTTATCAGCACGTTCATCAGCACGTACAGCGGTTCCACTTCGAGCACCTGCTGCCAGAGCTGCTCCGGCGTCGAGATGCTGTTTATGGCTTCGTACAGACTGATGTACGTCGGGTAGTCGGTGCCCACCTTCCATCGGAATGCGGACAGCAGGAAAGGCACCAGAAACGCGAGCAGCCAGAAAACGCGGTGTGGCCGCTCCGTCTGCGTGAAGGACGGCGACAGCAGGGCAGGCTTTAACGGGCGCGCGAAAACTTGCGCGAGCGCGGCAAACAGCACCGCCAGCGCAAAGCTGCCGGCGTACAGTATGATGGAAGAGCTGTGTTGCACCTGAATGGCCATCGCGACTCCCTTTCGTCAGCTGATGCCGTAAAGTTGAAGCAAACCGTTTGCGTCCGCGCCGGTATCATGGCCGCGCATGCGGATCGCCTGGCG